>NZ_JADDTS010000015.1:0-103911 GCF_015159675.1 Enterobacter cloacae complex sp. S2 | reverse complement strand
TAATAAGTCTAAAGTTTGTGTGGTCAAGTCGCGTGATATTAATTGAGAGATGAATTCATAAAGCTTCATTAATTAACAATTATTAAATCATTAATAAAAATATTAGAACTAACTCATTTAGGTTAAAACATTAAAAAAAACTAACTCGCAAGATTATAATCTTAAACTTTAGAAGTTGTTGGAATAATGTTTTGTTATGTACTTTTTTAGTGCAACATAATATCGTCAAAGCATTCTCCCGAGTCGCCATGCGTCTAGCCGGTACATCAGGGACATGTGTAGCCGATTAACATTCATTTTAAATAACACAAATCTTCATGGAGTTTATCATGTTCAAATCGATCATGACCGTATCACTGCTGGCCGCCGCTATTGCTTCTACCAGCGCAGTTGCCGCAGACAATTCAGCGGGTGGTATCATTAACTTTACCGGCGCTATTACCGATACAACCTGTACCATTAACGGCGGTAAAAGCGCGGACTTTACCGTTGCGCTTTCCCCTATTTCGGTAAAAGATGCAGGCACCACGGTTGGCCTGATCACTAAGAATAAAAAATCTATTGCGCTGACGTTCTCAGGTTGTTCACCAGCAGCCGGAACAACCGGTACCCCGCTGAAAGTGTATTTCTCCAGCGCGGATAATATTTCCACTGACGGTAAATACCTGCTGAATAACAGCGTGAACGAAAGCGATGCCAGTGTGGCACGTAATGTCGGTTTTGCGTTAGTGGAGCCAGGTTCGTCTACGCCAATTACCCTGAACCAGCCTTACACTACGGATATTATGGGTACAGCGACCGCGCCAGATTCCGAGACGCTGACGCTGGATGTTTATTACTATAAAACGAACGCCGCTGCCGCCACCGTGGGCGAGTTAAGCTCCAACGTAACGTATACCATTTCCTACCTGTAATAATGATTATTCAGGCTCTGTTTTCGCAGAGCCTGTATTTAAGGTTGCAATCATGCGCAAGGCAATTTTGCTGGCAGGCTTACTGCTAAGCACCGGTCACTCATGGGCCAATATTGTCATTAATGGCACCCGTGTCCTTTATCCTGAAAATAACAAAGAGGTGATCGTCCAGTTAATGAATACGGGCGATGCGCCCGCTCTGGTGCAATCCTGGATAGATGACGGTGATATTAATTCCACGCCGGAAACAGCCAATGTGCCGTTTCTGCTGTCGCCGCCGGTGATAAAAGTTAACGAACATAATGGCCAACAGCTTCGTATTAAAAAGCTGCCGTCCAGCTTGCCTGCGGATCGCGAATCCGTCTTTTTCCTGAATGTCCTCGACATTCCGCCCAGACCTGAAAATCTGCAAAATCAGAATACCGTTCAGCTGGCGATTAAATCCCGTATCAAACTTTTTTACCGGCCCGCTGCGCTGAAAGGCACGCTGGATGACGCGGTGGCGAAACTGACGCTCGCCGCCGAAGGCGATCGCTTTCGCATTACAAATAACAGTCCGTTCCATATTACGGTCGCCAATATTTCGCTGGGTAAAACGAAATTGCTCCAGGAGTCCCCGATGGTTTCCCCGTTTGGGCAGCTGACGGTCGCCGCAAAAAATACGGTTAATCGCGGACAGACCTTCCAGCTGATGTATGTGGACGATCTTGGCGCGTATAAAACCCGGACTTTCACCAGTCAGTGATCGGAAAGACTCACCATGAAAATGAAACAAAACAGACTCTGTCTGCTGGCAGTCTGCACGCTTCTGCTTTCGCATAAATCAGGGGCCGTCTCGTTTGATCCCTCCCTGCTTGCTGGCGCATCCGGTGAGTCCGATCTGTCTCGCTTTTCCGAAAACAACGCCATGCCTGCCGGCAGTCAGGAGATGGATATCTACGTAAACGGCAGCTGGAAGGGACGTTATACCGTCATCTACGGCGAGCAGCGTGACGACATCCGCCTTGCCTGGAAAGATGCCCGGTCGCTTGGCATCAACACCACGTCCGTGCCTGCGCCCGCCATTGCGCACGGGCAGGTGCAGCTGCGCGATCTGGTTCAGGGCGGTGAAGTCAAAACCGATACCAGCACCCTGAGTCTGGCGCTTACCGTTCCGCAGGCGGCCGTGCTGCGTACTGAAGAAGGTTACATTGCCCCCCAGTTTTGGGATGAGGGGATCCCGGCGCTGATGCTCTCGTGGAACACGACCTGGTATAACACCCGCGCAAAAGGCGCTGCGAAAGACACAAATGATGATTTTTATGCCGGGCTGGATTCCGGCGCCAACCTGTTCGGCTGGCAGTTTCGCGACAGCAGCGCCTGGCGGAAAACGGCCAGCGGAGAGAGTAGCTGGCAGAATAATACCCGCTACCTGCGCCGTCCCCTGGCCTCGCTGAAATCCAACCTGACGCTGGGTGACTTTTATATTCCTGGCGATCTGTTTGATTCCCTGCGCGTGCGCGGCGTGTCGCTGGCGTCGGACATGAAGATGCGCCCAAATTCACAGCAGGGTTTTTCACCGGTGGTTCACGGCGTGGCACGGACGAACGCCCTGGTGAAAGTTATCCAGAATGGCAACGTGATCTATCAGGAGAACGTACCGCCGGGCCAGTTTACCCTCGACAGCATTCAGCCTACCGGCTCTGCGGGCGATTTGCTGGTGGTGGTGCGTGAAGCGGACGGTTCACAGCAGTCCTTCACGGTGCCGTTTTCCGCCGTGCCCGGGATGCTAAAAGAAGGGGTGAGTCAGTACAGCGTGGTGGCGGGTAAAGTGCACCAGAACACGCTCGATGCCGAACCCGCATTCATGCAGGCCACGCTGCGCTACGGATTTAATAACCTCATCACCGGGTATACCGGGACGATTATTAGCGATAACTACCAGGCCGGGCTTGTCGGTACCGGGTGGAACCTTCCGTTTGGCGCGGTCTCGTTTGATGTCACCCACGCCAAAACCACCCTACAGGATCGCACCAGCAGCGGTCAGAGTTATCGCGTGTCGTACAGCAAATTTATCGATACCACCGCCACCAACTTCACCCTGGCGGCCTATCGCTATTCCACTAAAGGCTATTACAGCTTCAGCGACGCGCTCTATTCGCGCGAAGGGTATCAGCGCCTGAGAGCGCAGTACGACGACTATGAAGATCGGTTTGGCGTTGCGCCCGACATGTCGCTAAGCACCTGGGATGCCCTGCGCGCGGCGCAGCCCAAGAATACCTTTACGCTTAACCTTAATCAGCGCCTGCTCAATAACTGGGGCACGGTATTTGTCTCCGGCACACAGCGCGATTACTGGAACTCACAGCAAACCACGCGCGAATACCAGATGGGCTATTCCAACGCCATCGGCCGCGCCAGCTATACCCTGTCGGCCAGCCGGGTACGGAACAGGGACAGTGAAGAAGAGACGCGCCTTTACCTCTCCCTCAGCCTGCCGTTCTCGCTGTTTGATAATAATGCCTGGATCACCTCCAGCCTGACGGCCAGCGATTCGCATTACGAGCAGAGCAATATCAGCATGAGCGGGAACGCGCTGGCGTCGAACCGCCTGAGCTACACCCTCTCCGGCAGTAATGCGCGGGGGGGTAAAAATGCGGCAAGCGTTAACGCCGCGTACCGTTCGAACTTCGCGACACTCGGTGGCTCTTACAGCGAATCCTCCGACTACCGCCAGACCGGGCTCAGCGGACGGGGAAGCCTGGTGGCCTACCCGTGGCACGTTCTCGCCTCAAACGAAACCGGCACAACCATGACTATCGTCGATGCGCCAAAAGCGGAGGGACTGATGGTGAACGGCGATGAAAGCATTATGACGAACCGCGATGGCGTGGCGCTGGTGCCTTACGCCACCCCGTATCGCAAAAACGCCATTACGTTATCGCAAACGGAAAACAGCGCTGGCGCGGAGGTGATCGGCAACATGGCTAACGTGGCCCCTTACGACGGGGCGGTGAGCTATATCCGCTTCGAAACCGACAAACGCCAGTCATGGGTACTTCATGCGACGCGTGCCGACGGCAAACCGCTGCCCTTTGGTACCGAAGTGCTTGATGAACACGGTGAATCTGTCGGGTATGTCGGCCAGGCCAGCGTACTGTATATCCGCGCTGAACAGCCGCCACGCGCGCTCAACGTGCATCTCCGGGGCGGGAAGTGCGAAATCTCCGCCCCAGCCTGGGGGTTGAACAGCCCCTCATCGGTTTGCCATTAATTACGGATTATCAAAATGTTACGATCATTCATATTCCTGCTCCTCTCCAGCATTAGTGGGATGAGCTATGCCACCTGCTCCGGCAGCAGCATCGTTTATGGCACACCGATTACCATTGATTTATCGGATAAGCTGAGCCCGGCCACGCCCACATGGACCGGCAGCTTCAGCACCCAGTACAGCGGCTCATTCAACTGTACGACGGGTAACAGTGAATTTTCTTACACGCCGATCCTCTCGACCGACAGCAAATACGCGACCATCCTCGGATTCAGCAATAACAAGTATATGGTGCGGGCGGAGATCACCAATCCCCCGGCCAATAAAACCCTGACTGCCAGCGGTAGCCATACGGCGTCTGAGCTGAACACACCGTTTACGGTTCGCTTCACCCTCGTTAACCAGAGCGGCACCACCCTGACGGGGGATACAGCGAACATGAGCGACGTTCTGTTCGTCAGCGACATGAGTGGGCTATCCTTCTGGGAAATCATCACCTGGCCAATCAATCAGGTCATCAAGATAGCGCAGTGGTTATTCAGCGGGTTCAAGTGGCCTTACGACAACCGCGATATGTTTGGTCAGCCGATGATCATCAAATACGTGCCAAAACTGACTACCTGTTCCTTTGATAATGCGGGGCTGACCGTAGCGCTGCCGACGCTCGGCATTCCCCAGCTCAGTGCATCCTCACAGCCGGGGCTGACGCCTTTTTCACTGAACATGAGCTGTCAGAACGTCGGGGTTAACGGCAATTCCGATCGGGCAATTGAGATGTTTCTGTCCAGCACGCAGCTGCTCTCAACCGACAGCTCGGTGCTGATCGACAGCAGCAGTAGCGCGGCGCAGGGCGTGGGGCTACGCCTGATAAAACGTGACGCCCCGCAAACGCCGGTGACCTTCTCTACCTCAACCACCAGCCGTGGCAACGCCACGATGATTTTCAGCGTGGCGGCTGGCGCGGCGCTGGACGAACATTTCACCCTTCCGATGGCGGCGTACTATTACGTGTGGGCGCCCGCCCAGGTGAGCCAGGGTAAGATCAATACATCGGCTACGCTGAATATTATCTATCCCTGATGTGAGCTATTTCTCCATCTTTCCAACCGCTTGCACATACTTAATCAGTTCGCTGTGGTTGGAAAGATTCAGCTTTTTCATCGCATTGTGCTTCTGCGTCGCAATGGTACTGACCGAACGGTTTCGATGACGGGCAATCTCCGTCGTTGAAAATCCTTCCACGATAAGATGGAGCACCTCCCACTCTCTGGCCGAGAGGATGGAGCGCGCCCGGGAACCGGACCGCATTACCCGCCTGAGCCACGAAGAGATCGACGGTGTTTGCCCGTCCGCCATGAGCAACGCGGGTAATTCCTTTTTCAGTTCAGTCAATTCATCCTGCTGACTGATGGTTAATTCAAATTTCATCTCCAGAACTTTTTTTAACAGCCCGTAAGGCAGCTCGGGCACCAACAGAACACGCCTGACGTGATGGGTTTTACATAAAGATGTAAAACGGCTGCTGACCTCCGCACTCCACTCTTTATGATTAAGCAGATAATTAAATTCAGTGAAGAAAACATCCACGTTATTATCCGCGACCGCCGCCAGCGCCTGTTCAGTGGAATCGACCTGAGTAATGTTCAGTACGTAATCGGGTAAAAGATCATGGAGCGCCCGGAATATTATCTCTTTAAATATATTTATTTTGTAAAACACCATTACCCTTACGATACGTTCAGTATTATTCATGTCTTTTCTAAATTCTCGTGACCGGAGGGAAATGATAATAGTTTATGTACTCACCACTCACAACCTCTTCGCGCCAGGATTTTATCCTTCTCAGACTTAAAAATCTGAACAAGGGCATTAAATTTATAGAAAAAATTCTATTTTATTCTGCACGCCGTTTCCTCTTGCAGATAAAGCTTTGTCGATAACCCTACCGCGATCACAATTTTTCTTTCAGGAATAGCAGTAAGCCACTGAAAAAACGGTGGATAAACCCCATCAATCAACCTTCTGATGCTTATTAACCGCCCATTCACAGAATAAAAATCTGGCATGAATATTATTAGAAGATTAAAACAATTGCATATACCATTAAAACCATTTTTCAATTTTATCTTCCTCTAATAATTGGCATCAGCTTTACTCGACGGTTTGTATTGGCTTACATTGATGCCATCGCATCGCGTTATTTAAAAAGTGCTCGCCATTCTTTTAATAAGAGAGTGCGAACCGCCATTTTCTCTTATATGGACTGTTTACTCAGCGAAAGGAGAATGCCAATGCAAAATAAAAAAACAATTCACGTTGCCGTTGTTGACAGCTGCGAATTCACGATGATTGGCCTGCAATCGCTCGGAAAGCGTGAGCCTGATGAAAAACACGACGTTATTTTCCATGGGTTTACCCATATCGAAGAACTTGCTATGAGTGAACAACTCTTTGATATCATCATTTATGATCCGTTGAATACGCGTCATTTCCGGGTGACGACGAATGACGACATTCTCTGTATTAAACAGAAACAAGTGACGGCGAAGATCTATATCTATTCGTTATCCGCTGGCTATTTGAAATTCAAACATGTTGATGGGGTAATCAGCAAAAGAGTCTCCCTGGGGGATATCAAAGCGCTGTGGCAAATACTGATGAGCCAGACGCCGCAAGAGTCTGGTCGTTACAACGTAGGCATGACTACCCGCTTACGCACCCCGGCGAGGCTGTCCAGCGAGGAGGCCAGCGTATTGCGCGGCTATTCCTGTAATCTCAAAACCAAGCAAATCGCCCGTCAGCTGGGGTGTAACGTCAGGCTGGTTTACTTTTATAAAAACAACGCCATGAACAAGCTTAAGGCCGTGCGTGGCCCCTCGTTTTACCAGAGCATTCGCTGGATCCTGAATTAAGAATTTGACCGTGTGTCGTTTGCCTTTTGTTCCCGTGTCCGCGGGAACCTTTTTTTCATTTCCTGAAGGCTGTTCCATGTATACCGTTCTTCCCTCTCCCCTGTTGCAACGTATCTCAGGGCTGCGATTCCAGCCGCTTGTCGATCTTCATTCGGGCCAGATGTTCGCGCATGAAGTTCTCGTGGAGATCCATAACGTCAATCTGGAGATATTGTTTGCTTCTCTGCCTTCGCGCAGCGCGCTGCAAATCTTCTTCTGGCAGGCCAACACCCTGTTACAGATACCCGCCCGGGACGCTTACTGGCTAAACCTTCCGGCAGAGCACCTTCTCGACGAACGCGCTATCCGGTTGTTGCTGGCGTTACGCCATCAGCAGCGGTTAACGATTGAAATTCAGGATCCTCTCACCATCACACGGCTGAGTAAGGCTGAGCAACATCGTCTTCATGCCACGCTTGTTCGGTTAAAAGAGGCGGGATGGCAAATCTGGCTGGACGATTTAACCCGGGAGTTGGCTGAGGCGTTCGCGCGGCTTGCGCTGCCGCTGGATGGGGTAAAAATTGACCGTTCAGCGCTGCGCGAGCGCGCGCCGCTTGCCCCGTTTGTGCAGGAGGTCAGGGCAGGTATCGCGCAATCAATTCTTATCGAAGGCATCGAGAATTCGCGGGATCTGGCGCGCGCCCGCACGTCTGGCGCACAGTCTGGCCAGGGTTTTCTGTGGCCCGAAAGCCGCACCGATGCCCGCGTAACGCTGTGAGGGCCAGCTTACCGTGGCCTACCAGCCCGGCACCGCACCGCCGTTAAAAAGGGTCTCTGCCGCTTTCGCCACTTCCGGCGACTGATAGGACTGGATAAATTCCTTCACGTTTTCGGCGTCTTTGTTGTCTTCACGCGTGACCACTATATTCACGTAAGGCGAGTTTTTGTCCTCAATAAAGACGCTGTCATGTACCGGAGACAGCCCCGTTTGCTGAAGATAGGTGGTACTGATGATGGCCACATCCACTTTCGGATCGTCCAGCACGCGCGGCAGCTGCGCCCCTTCCAGCTCCATAATCTGTACGTTTTTGGGATTCGCGGTAATATCCAGCGCCGTCGGCAGCAGGCCCACATCTGGTTTAAGGGTAATCAGCTTCTCTTTTTGCAGCAGCAACAGCGCGCGGCCGAGGTTGGTGGGATCGTTTGGAATCGCAATGGTTGCGCCATCCTTCAGTTCAGACACCGATTTAATCTTTCGGGAGTAACCCGCCATCGGGAAGACGAAGGTATTGGCCACGGCGACCAGCGTGTAGTTGTGCGCCTTGTTATCTTGTGCAAGGAACGGGCGATGCTGGAAGACGTTGGCGTCCAGTTCGCCCTGGTTGGTGGCATCGTTGGGTAGCAGCGAGCCGCTAAAGCCCACCAGCTCAACATCCAGACCGTATTTCTCTTTTGCCACCTTTTTGGCGACTTCCGCCACGTCCTGCTCAGCGCCATTAATCACGCCGACTTTAATGTGTTTGGCATCATTGCCGCCCTGATCACAGCCCGCGAGCAGCAGGCCAGTCAGGAGAAGCGCACCCAATCGAAGTTTCACGAGACAGTTCCTTTTGATAGACGTTTTGAAGACTATATCGACAACGAGACGGCAGGCTAAAAAACGAAAAGGAATCAGTAATACGGATAGGTTATATGCGGCCTGGTGCCGGGTGGCGCTGCGCTTACCCGGCCTACGTGACGGTAGACGTGTAGGCCCGGTAAGCGTAGCGCCACCGGGCGATGGGCATCAGGCTACGGTAGTCCAGGCGCAAGCAGAACCGCTAACCTCACGCCTGCCGACGCAGCGGCGCTTCGCGCAAAAACCACGACAGCACAAACGCCAGCACCATAATCCCCGCCGCCAGCATAAACACCGCATGGATAGCCGAGCCGAACGCATCCAGATAGTCCAGACGCAGGGCATCAGGCAGATGGTGAATGGCAACGGGATTAAGTTCGCGCGGCAGTTCCGCCCCTTCCGGCAGCCTGTCGATCAGCCCTGATTGCAGAATATGGGTGAACACCGCGCCAAACAGCGCAACGCCAATCGCCCCGCCAATGGAACGGAACAGCGTCACCCCAGAGGTCGCTACGCCGTATTGATCGGCTGACACGCTGTTCTGCACCGCCAGCACCAGCACCTGCATCACCAGTCCCAGCCCCATGCCCAGCACGCCGGTAAACAGGTACAGCTGCCAGGTTGGGGAGGTGATTGAAATGCGCGTCAGTAACACCATCCCCACCACGCCGAGCAGCGTGCCGAGGATCGGGAACAGACGGTATTTCCCGGTGCGGCTGATGATGCGCCCGCTGATGATGGAGGTGAGCAACAGCCCGCCCATCAGGGGGATCAGCTGCAAGCCGGCCTGCGTTGGCGTGGCGTCTTTCACCACCTGTAAATAGAGCGGCAGGAACGTTACCGAGCCAAACAGGGACATGCCGATGATAAAGCCAATCAGGCTACAGAGCAGGAAGCTGCGGTCGCGGAAGAGCGACAGCGGGATAATCGGCTCCCACGCCAGCCGCTCTTCGTAAATAAACCCGGCGATCCCCGTCAGGCCGAAGGCCAGAATGCACCACAGCTGCGGGTCGTTCCATTGGCGGATCGTACCGCCCTCGGTGGTAAACAGAATGATGCACAGCAGCGCCATGCTGAGGTAAATCGCTCCCAGGTAATCAATCTCATGCTTGCTGCGCCGCGCGCTACCGTGGAAAACCGCCCCAATCACCAGCAGCGCAAACAGCCCCAGCGGCAGGTTGATGTAGAAAATCCAGCGCCAGGATGCATGCTGAACGATAAACCCGCCGATCAGCGGGCCTATCACCGTCGCCAGGCCAAACACGCCGCCAAACAGCCCCTGATAGCGACCCCGATCGGCAGGCGGGATCACGTCCGCCACGGCGGCCATGCTGATCACCATCAGGCCGCCGCCCCCCAGCCCTTGCAGGGCGCGCATCAGCACCAGCTGGGTCATGTTCTGCGCCAGGCCACACAGCGCAGAGCCCACCAGGAAAAGCACTATTGCGATTTGCAGGACGATTTTACGGCCAAACAGATCGCCGAATTTGCCATACAGCGGCACCACGATGGTCGAACTGAGGATATAGGCTGTCACCACCCAGGAGAGCTTATCCAGCCCGCCCAGCTCACCGACGATGGTCGGCAGCGCGGTGGAGACAATGGTCTGATCCAGCGCCGAGAGCAGCATCACCAGCAGGAGCGCGCTGAACAGCAGCTTAATCGACGGCGCCTTTTTCGCAGGTTGAGTCATTACGTCGGACTCCATAAGACATCACTTGAAATTAATTAATCGTATAATTAATATTTGTGGAAGTGATGAATAAGATCAAGAGATACGGTGACCATGTCAGCACAAAAGGACAATTCTGAACCCCGCCGCCCCGGTCGGCCACGCGGCGGCAAGCGCGTTACCGCCAGCCGTGAACAGCTGCTGGATATCGCCCTGAATCTCTTTTCCCGCCAGGGGATCGCCAATACGTCGTTGAACGCTATTGCCCGCGAAGCCGGCGTGACGCCCGCCATGCTGCACTACTACTTCAACTCCAGAGAACAGTTGCTGGATGCGATGATTGAGGAGCGCTTCCTGCCGTTACGTGAGCGGATCGGGGCGATTTTCGCCGACAACCGGGATTCGCCGGTGGATGCCCTGACGGAAATGGTCAGGGTGCTGGCCGAACTGGCGGAAAAGTATCGCTGGTTTGCCCCGCTGTGGATGCAGGAGGTGATCGGCGAGATGCCGGTACTGCGTACGCATTTGCAGGAGCGCTTTGGCGATGAGAAATATCACACCACGCTGGCAACCATCAAAGGCTGGCAGCAGGAAGGAAAGCTGAATCCGGCGCTGGCCCCCGAACTGCTGTTCACGACGCTGCTGAGCCTGGTGCTGGTGCCGTTCTCTCGCATGCGCAATGACGAGAGGCTTAATGCCCTCTCGCCGGAGATCGTTGTGCGCCACGTGTTAGCCGTGATCGGCAACGGGATCGGTGGTTAAAGATCCCTGGTCAGATAGTGTCTCTGCATTCCCTGATAAGGGTAATCCTGTAAGGACATCTGCACCTGATAACCCTGTTTTTCATAGAACGGACGCGCCTGGAAGCTGACCGTATCCACCAGCGCGTGACGACACCCTTTACGACGGGCCTCCTCTTCAGCCGTTTTGATCAGCTGGCTGCCGACGCCCGTTCCCCTCACCCTGTCGCTGACCCACAGAAAGTCGATATTCAGCCAGTCGCCTTTACGTACGCCGATTAACCCGCCCAGCATGACGCCGTTGTCGTCCCGCACATATACGCCAATATCGCCACTAAACGTCGCCAGATCTAAATACTGCGCATTATAGGCTCTTAGCCCCGTTAATAATTCTTCTTTTTCTTCAGCCGTGACTTTATCTGTAATGCTCAGGTGCATAAATCTCTCCTTATTTTCAGCGCAATCTGAATATCTCACAGCTTAACCTTCATAAAAACTCCTTATTTCCTCCATTGTTTAAACAAGGAAATATTCATTCAATATGTAAATAAAAAAAACCTTTCCAATAGGCTCCGAAAACGTATAATGAGAATGATCATTCTCACTTTTTACGGTAGCCGACGATGAGCACAAAGCTGGAAGAACGACAAAAACTACGGCAGGACGAAATCATCACCGCCGCGCGTCGCTGCTTTCGCGCCAGTGGATTTCACGCTGCCAGCATGTCGCAGATCGCCAGCGAAGCCAGGCTCAGCGTCGGACAAATCTATCGCTATTTCAGTAACAAAGACGCGATCATTGAAGAGATGATCCGCCGCATTATCGACTCACGTATTGAGGAGATGCAGGGCAAAACCCTGGTTGAAGGGATGCCGCAGGCGCTTGCCTGGCGCCAGACGCTGAACGAAGATGATGACGCGCTAATGCTCGAAATGTCCGCAGAGGCCACACGCAATCCGCTGGTGGCAAACATGCTGATCGAAGCCGAAGCCCGCATGTTCGCCAACGCCTGTGAGCACCTGAAAAAGCAGTTCCCCCACCTGAGCGATGAGCATATTCGCTGCTGCGTGGAGATTACCGCCGTGATGATCGAAGGCACGATTTACCGTCGACTCACGCCTTTAAAAGTACCGTCAGAACAATTAGAGCCCATATACCAGAATATTTTAAATATGCTTTTCTCTGCGAAGTAATCGCATGTGAATAATTAGCGGAAATAAGTAATTTCCCTTTTTTCATTTCTGGCTCTGCCAGAGATGCGGGATCGCTGTGCTTTTAATTAGCCCTCCTCCCTGTTAAGCGATTAACAGGGCAGGCTTCGTTCACCCTGGAAAAAGATTATGAAAACCATAACAACCTCCATCGCAGCATTACTCCTCCTGACAGGGTGCGATAATGCGCAAACATCTGCTCCCCAGCGTCCTCTTCCGGAAGTGGGGATTGTCACACTCATGAGCCAGCCGGTGTCCGTGGTCAGCGAGCTGACCGGCCGCACCGCCGCCGCGATGAGCGCCGAAGTGCGCCCTCAGGTGGGCGGCATTATTCAGAAACGGCTCTTCACCGAAGGCGATACGGTCAAGGCCGGGCAGGCGCTGTATCAGATCGATCCTTCCAGCTACCGCGCCGCTTATAATGAAGCTGCCGCCGCACTGAAACAGGCGCAGGCGCTGGTGCAGGCCGACTGCCAGAAAGCCCGACGCTATGCGCAGCTGGTGAAGGACGACGGCGTATCACGTCAGGATGCGGAAGACGCGAAGTCCACCTGCGCGCAGGACAAGGCCAGCGTCGAGTCAAAGAAAGCCGCGCTGGAAAGTGCCCGCATTAACCTCAACTGGACCACCGTCACCGCGCCGATTGCCGGACGTATCGGCATCTCCTCTGTGACCCCCGGCGCGCTGGTGACCGCCCAGCAGGATACCGCGCTGGCCACTATTCGCGGGCTGGACAGTATGTACGTCGATTTAACCCGTTCCAGCGCCGATCTGCTGCGATTACGCAAGCAAACCCTCGCCAGCAACAACGATACGCTGAACGTGTCGTTGATCCTCGAAGACGGCAGCAGCTACAGCGAAAAAGGCCATCTGGCGTTAACCGAAGTGGCGGTGGATGAGTCTACCGGCTCAGTCACCCTGCGCGCCGTCTTCCCGAACCCGCAGCATCAGCTTCTGCCGGGCATGTTCGTCCGCGCCCGAGTGGATGAAGGCATCATGAATGACGCGATCCTCGCGCCGCAGCAGGGCATCACCCGCGACGCCAAAGGTACCGCCACCGCGCTGGTGGTGAACGCCAGCAACAAGGTCGAGCAGCGTCAGCTGGAGACGGGCGACACCTACGGCGATAAATGGCTGGTGCTGAATGGCCTGAAGGCGGGCGATAAGCTGATTGTGGAAGGCACCGACAAAGTCACCGCCGGGCAGGAAGTGAAAGCTGAAGAGATGAAAACCAACGGAGGAAACGCCTGATGTTTTCCCGTTTCTTCGTGCGTCGCCCGGTCTTTGCCTGGGTTATCGCCATTCTCATCATGCTCGCCGGGATACTGGCGATCCGCACGCTGCCCGTTGCGCAGTACCCGGACGTTGCCCCGCCGTCGATCAAAATATCCGCCACCTACACTGGCGCCTCCGCACAAACGCTGGAGAACAGCGTGACGCAGGTGATCGAGCAGCAGCTCACCGGGCTGGATAACCTGCTCTACTTCACCTCCACCAGCAGCTCGGACGGTTCGGTGAGCATCAACGTCACGTTTGAACAGGGAACCGATCCGGACACCGCTCAGGTACAGGTGCAGAACAAAGTCCAGCAGGCGGAATCACGCCTGCCGACCGAGGTGCAGCAGTCCGGGATCACCGTCGAAAAATCCCAGAGCAACTTCCTGCTGATCATGGGCGTATATGATAAAACCGACACCGCCAGCAGCTCGGATATCGCCGACTGGCTGGTGAGTAATATGCAGGATCCGCTGGCGCGCGTGGATGGCGTCGGCAGCCTGCAGGTGTTCGGTGCAGAATACGCGATGCGCATCTGGCTCGACCCGGCTAAGCTGGCGTCGTACTCGCTGATGCCCTCCGACGTGCAGAGCGCGATTGAAGCGCAGAACGTGCAGGTCTCCGCCGGTAAAATCGGCGCGCTGCCCTCGTCGAACGCCCAACAGCTGACCGCCACCGTTCGCGCTCAGTCGCGTCTGCAAACGGTCGATGAGTTCAAAAAAATCATCGTCAAGAGCCAGTCCAACGGTGCGGTGGTGCGCATCAGCGACGTCGCGCGCGTGGAGATGGGCAGCGAAGATTACACCGCCACCGCGAAGCTGAACGGCCACCCGGCGGCGGGTATGGCGGTGATGCTCTCGCCGGGCGCCAACGCGCTTAACACCGCCACGGCGGTAAAAGACAAGATCGCCGAGTTCAAAAAGTCGATGCCGGAAGGCTACGACGTGGCCTACCCGAAAGACAGCACCGAGTTCATCAAGATCTCCGTTGAGGACGTGATTCAGACCCTGTTCGAAGCCATTATCCTCGTGGTGGTGGTGATGTACCTGTTTCTGCAAAACATCCGCGCAACGCTGATCCCGGCGCTGGCGGTGCCGGTGGTTCTGCTGGGCACCTTCGGTGTGCTGGCGCTGTTCGGTTACTCCATCAACACCCTGACGCTGTTTGCCATGGTGCTGGCGATAGGACTTTTGGTGGATGACGCCATCGTGGTGGTGGAAAACGTCGAGCGTATTATGCGCGACGAAGGGCTGCCCGCCCGGGAAGCGACCGAAAAATCGATGGGCGAAATTTCCGGCGCGCTGATCGCCATTGCGCTGGTGCTCTCTGCGGTATTCCTGCCGATGGCCTTCTTCGGCGGCTCTACCGGGGTCATTTACCGTCAGTTCTCGGTCACCATTATTTCGGCGATGTTCCTCTCCGTGGTGGTGGCGCTGACCCTGACGCCCGCGCTGTGCGGCTCGATCCTGAATCACACCGCTCCGCACAAAAAGGGCTTCTTCGGCGCGTTTAACCGCTTCTACAGTAAGACCGAGCACGGCTATCAGAATAAGGTTCTGCGCGCCCTGCGCCGTTCCGGCGGCATGCTGGTGATCTTCGCCCTGCTCTGCGGCGCGATGGGGTTCGCCATGCTGAAACTGCCGGGCAGCTTCCTGCCAACCGAAGACCAGGGTGAAATCATGGTGCAGTACACCCTCCCTGCCGGCGCAACCGCGGTGCGTACCGCAGAGGTAAGCCGCCAGGTACGCGAGTGGTTCCTCACCAAAGAGAAAGCCAATACCGACGTGATCTTTACCGTTGAAGGTTTCAGCTTCAGCGGCAGCGGCCAGAACGCCGGGATGGCGTTCGTCTCCCTGAAAAACTGGTCAGAGCGTAAAGGCGAGGAAAACACCGCGCAGGCCATTGCCCTGCGCGCCACGCAGGATCTGAGCGCCATCCGCGATGCCACCATCTTTGCGATGACACCGCCGGCAGTGGACGGTCTGGGCCAGAGCAACGGCTTTACCTTTGAGCTGATGGCGAGCGGTGGCACCGACCGCGACGCGCTGCTGAAACTGCGTAACCAGCTGATTGGCGAAGCGAATCAGGACAGCTCGCTGCACGCCGTGCGCGCCAACGATCTGCCGCAGATGCCGCAGCTTCAGGTGGATATCGATAACAACAAAGCCGTGTCGCTGGGGCTCTCCCTGAGCGACGTCACCGACACCCTGTCCAGCGCCTGGGGCGGCACCTACGTGAACGACTTCATTGACCGTGGCCGCGTGAAAAAGGTCTACATCCAGGGCGACAGCGACTATCGCGCGGTACCGTCGGATCTCAACAAATGGTATGTGCGCGGCAGCGACAGCACTATGACCCCATTCTCCGCCTTCGCCACCACCCGCTGGGAGTATGGCCCGGAAAGCCTGGTGCGCTACAACGGCTCGGCGGCGTATGAAATTCAGGGCGAGAACGCCAGCGGCGCCAGCTCCGGTACGGCGATGAGCAAAATGGAGCAGCTGGCGAATAACCTGCCGTCCGGCAGCACCTGGGCGTGGAGCGGTTTGTCGTTGCAGGAAAAACTGGCGAGCGGTCAGGCGATGAGCCTTTATGCCCTCTCCATCCTCGTGGTGTTCCTGTGCCTGGCGGCACTGTATGAGAGCTGGTCGGTGCCCATTTCGGTGATCCTCGTGATCCCGCTTGGGGTGCTGGGCGCGGCCATTGCCGCCTCCCTGCGCGGCCTGAGCAACGATGTCTATTTCCAGGTGGCGCTGCTGACCACCATCGGTCTGTCGTCGAAGAACGCCATTCTGATTGTCGAGTTTGCCGAAGCCAAAGTGGCCGAAGGCTACTCCCTGACGCGCGCCGCCCTGCGGGCCGCCCAGACGCGTCTGCGTCCGATCATCATGACCTCGCTGGCGTTTATCGCAGGCGTGACGCCGCTGGCGATTGCCACCGGCGCGGGGGCCAACAGCCGCGTGGCGATCGGCACCGGCATTATCGGCGGGACGCTGGCCGCGACGCTGCTGGCGATCTTCTTCGTTCCTTTATTCTTTGTACTGGTGAAACGTCTGTTCTCCGGTAAGCACGCAAACCGGAGGTCATAATGTTTCGTGTAACTGTTTTAGCGTTAGCACTGCTGAGCGCAGGCTGTGTGTCATTAGATCCCACGTATCAGCGCCCGGACGCGCCCGTTCCGGCCACACTGCACGGCGCGCACGGCGAAGCCAGCGCCGTGGTGAGCCAGTGGCAGCAGGTGATGAATGATGCGCGGCTGAAAAGCGTGGTGACGATGGCGCTCAACAGCAACCGCGACGTGCAAAAAGCGATTGCGGATATCGACGCCGCCCGTGCCCAGTATGGCGAAACGCGCTCGTCCCTGTTCCCGACGGTGGACGCGGAACTGAGTCATACCCGCAGCCGTACGCTGACGAGCGGCGTCGCGACGAGCGACGAAGCCAACGGCACGGTCTCCAGCTTCGAACTGGATCTGTTTGGCCGCAACCAGAGCCTGTCGCGCGCCGCGCGTGAAACCTGGCTTGCCAGCGAGTTCACCGCGCAGAACACGCGCCTGACGATGGTCAGCGAGCTGACCACGGCCTGGGTGACGCTGGCGGCGGATAACAGCAATCTGGCGCTGGCGAAATCCACCCTGGAGAGCGCCGCGAACTCGCTCAAAATCGTCAAACGTCAGCAGGAAGTAGGTGTGGCAGCGGCCACGGACGTCAGTGAAGCGATGGCGGTTTACCAGCAGGCGCGCGCCAGCGTGGCGAGCTACCAGACGCTGGTGATGCAGGACAAAAACGCCCTTAACCTGCTGGCGGGCGATACGGTGCCCGAGAACCTGCTGCCCGGCACGCTGGAGAGCCTGAGCGACAACGCCATCACGCTGATCCCGGCGGGCGTCAGCTCCAGCGCGCTGCTGCGTCGTCCGGACATTCAGGAGGCGGAACATAACCTGCTGAGCGCTAACGCCAACATCGGCGCGGCACGCGCCAACTTCTTCCCGACCATTTCACTGACCGCCAGCGCGGGCGTCGGCAGCGATTCGCTGTCGTCCCTGTTCAGCCACGGGATGAAGGTCTGGTCGTTCGCGCCGTCCATCACCCTGCCGCTGTTTAGCGGGGGCAACAATATGGCGCAGCTGCGCTATGCGGAAGCGGAGAAAAAAGGGTTAATTGCGACCTATGAGAAAACCATCCAGAGCGCGTTCAAGGACGTGGCCGACGCGCTGGCGCGGCGCGAAACGTTGAGCGAACAGCTTGATGCCCAGCGTGAATACGTGGCGGCGGAGCAAAAAACGCTGGATGTGGCGACGCGCAGTTACAAGGCTGGCGCGGGCGATTATCTGACGGTGCTCACCGCGCAGCGATCGCTGTGGTCAGCACAGGAATCACTGATTGCCTTGCAGCAAACCGACCTGGAAAACCGCATCACGCTGTGGCAATCGCTGGGTGGAGGGGTTCAGTAACGGCCTGAGAGGGCGATTCTCATACCAGGTGAAAAGTAAATTCATACTTTCGGCTGGAATCGCCTGCCTGAATGTAACTATACATTTCAGGGAAAGCCTGTGACTTTACCGGAGGTCTCAATGAAATCTGCACACCTGGTTTGCCTGCTCGTTTGCCTGATTTTCGCTGCGTTTGTTCACGCGCAGGAGAAGAGCGCTCCGGAGAAAGAGGCCCAGATAAAACAGCAGGTCCTGAAAGATGTGAAGAAAACCTGTACCCCGCAGAAAAAGCAGAGCGATAAGGCCTGGCAGGCGATGATTTTGTCGTCTGAGGCCAATCAGCTGCTGATCAAAAATGCCATCACCGCCGTGAAGCGTGACAACCTGGACGCCTACTGGGATGCAGTAAGTCAGGTGGATTGTATGGAAGATTACTGAGGGTTGAGCGCCGGGTGGCGGCTGCGCCTTACCCGGCCTACATCACATGTTTAACGCTTCCGCACATCCGGAATAATCAAATCCCCACGCAGAACGTAGGACCCGAGCATCTGCGTTTTCGCCGTCAGCCAGCTCACGATGCGCGCCGCCATGGCGTCCATGGAATACTCAATGGCCGGGATCACCGGAATACCCGGGAGATGCAGCGAACCGCCGAGGCTGAAGACCATGATGTCTTCCGGTACCGATTTATTAAACGCCTGTAACTGCGGGATCACCCGCTGGGCTTCCTGCTCGTCTGCCACCAGCAGCGCGTTGAAGTTCAGCGTGGACGCGTTGTTGAGTAATTCCTGAAGCGCAACGGACGATGAAGTCGCGTCCATAAACACGAGGTTGCGATTAAAGGGCAGGAAGTTTTTCTCCAGCGCATGTTTGTAACCCAGCAGCACCTGATCGGCAAAGCCGCTGCCGTGCGGGTGGATCAGTGCTATCTGGCGACGCCCCTGGCTGGTGAGATAGTTGCAGGCCGTTTCAGCCGCGAACGCGTGATCGAACTGAATGCTGTTGGCGTTATCGGCTTCCATACAGTCGACCAGAATGACGTTGTCCATGTCCACGTCTAGCGGGAAACGCGCGCCAATCACCAGAATGTCATCACATAAGCCGCAGGAGAGTTCTTCAAGGGCGTTCATCACTTCTGTTTTCGTGTGTGCGAAACGCAGCAGCAGATGTTTTTGATGCTGGCTGAGGTGTTTTTCCAGCGCGTACAGGTAACCGGTGGTCTGGTTAATGTTCTCCTGCGCGCAAATCACCCCAATGCAGCCCGTCGACTGGCTGAGCAGCGACTGGGCGATCACGTTCGGACGATAGTTCAGCTCATCCACCGCTCTCAGAACAGCCTGTCGGCTGGCTTCTTTAACGCCACGCGACCCGCTCAACACCCGTGATACCGTGGCTTTGGACACCCCGGCCAGACGCGATACATCGTTGATTGTAGACATCTCTCTCCCCTGTCAGACGCAACTGGCGTCTGTAATTTCCATCACCGCTACGGCTCACATTATAGCCAGAACGGAGTATATCCGTTTCCGTTTTCCATGGAAACCGATTTTCCGTTTCCACTCAATTTGATGTCAAAACAGCCAAATTATGTGACCCACATCCGGTTAATTAGCGTCATAAGTAGTGGATATTGATGGTTGTCACACTTCTGTCTTTTATGAATGGAAACCGGTTTCCGTATAATGTCCAATCATCATCGCAATAACTTTTTACATTTTGAGGATGGTCGTCGATGTTCAAGATTATGCTGTGCTGCTCTGCCGGGATGTCCACCAGCCTGCTGGTCAGCAAAATGATCGATGTTGCAAAAGAACGGGGCTTGCCCGTGAAGATAGATGCGTATGGCGTATCCGAATTTGATACGCAGTTTCCGCACTATCAGGTGGTGCTTCTCGGACCGCAAGTGAAATACATGTTAAAGACGCTCTCAGACAAGGCAGCGACGCAAGGCATACCGGTGCAGCCCATCGACATGATGGATTACGGCATGCAGCGTGGCGATAAAGTACTGGACTATGCTCTGTCGCTCATCGAAGCGGCACACTAAAAGGTGTTCACATGAGTTCGTTATATCAATCCATGGTCGCGGTGATTGAACAGTCAATTACGCCGCTGGCCGCGAAGCTCGGTCAGCAAAAGTATGTGATTGCCATCCGCGACGGCTTTACCGCCGCGCTGCCGTTTATGATCATCGGCTCGTTTATGCTGGTGTTTATCTTCCCGCCGTTTTCGGCGAATACCACCAACAGCTTCGCCCGCGGCTGGCTGGATTTCTCCGAGACCTACCGCGAACAGCTGATGCTGCCCTTTAACCTCAGCATGGGCGTGATGACCTTCTTCATCTCGGTGGGGATTGGGGCGAGCCTGGGGCGTCAGTTTAACCTCGATCCGGTGATGTCCGGTCTGCTGGCCTTTATGGCCTTCCTGCTGGTCGCCGCGCCGTATGCCGACGGCAAAATTTCGACGCAGTATCTGTCGGGTCAGGGCATCTTCACTGCGCTTATCACCGCGATCTACTCCACCCGTGTGTACGCGTGGCTGAAGCAGAACAACGTCACCATCCGCCTGCCGAAAGAGGTGCCGACCGGCGTGGCGCGTTCGTTTGAGATCCTGATCCCGGTGATGGTGGTGATTGGTACCCTACATCCGCTGAACCTGTTCATTGAAGCGCAGACCGGGATGATCATCCCGCAGGCGATTATGCACCTGCTGGAGCCGCTGGTGTCCGCGTCTGACTCGCTGCCAGCGATTCTGCTCTCCGTTCTGCTGTGCCAGATCTTCTGGTTTGCCGGTATCCACGGGTCGCTGATTGTCACCGGCATCATGAACCCGTTCTGGATGGCGAACCTCTCTGCAAACCAGGCGGCGCTGGCGGCGGGCGCGGCGCTGCCGCACGTTTATCTGCAAGGTTTCTGGGATCACTACCTGCTGATTGGCGGCGTAGGCTCGACCCTGCCGCTGGCGTTCCTGCTGCTGCGCAGCCGCGCCACTCACCTGCGCACCATCGGCAAAATGGGCGTTGTGCCAAGCTTCTTTAACATCAACGAACCGATTCTGTTCGGCGCGCCGATCATCATGAACCCGATGCTGTTTATCCCGTTCGTGTTTGTTCCGCTGGTCAATGCCTGCCTGGCGTACGGCGCAACCAAACTCGGCTGGCTGGCCCAGGTGGTTTCGTTAACCCCGTGGACCACGCCCGCGCCGATTGGCGCCTCGTGGGCGGCGAACTGGGCGCTGAGCCCGGTGGTGATGTGCCTGGTCTGCATGGTGATGTCGGCGCTGATGTACCTGCCGTTCCTGCGCGCCTATGAGCGTACGCTCATCAAAAATGAAGAGCAGAAAGCCCAGGCAACCGTCGGCTCCGCTGAAACAGTTAGCAATTAAGTCAAAGAGGAAGGGTCATGAAATACGCATTTCCCGATAACTTCTGGTGGGGCAGCGCAAGCTCCGCTCTCCAGACGGAAGGGACACGAGAGGGTGAAACCACGTGGGACTACTGGTTTGCCCGCGAGCCGAACCGTTTTCACAACGGCGTGGGACCGCAGCACACCTCCACGTTTTATCAGCACTGGAAAACGGACATTCAGCTGTTGAAGCAGCTGAACCACAACAGCTTTCGCACCTCGATTAGCTGGGCGCGCCTGATCCCCGAAGGTATCGGTGAAGTGAACCCGGACGCGGTCGATTTTTATAATCAGGTCATTGATGAGCTGAATGAACAGGGCATCACGCCGTTTATCACCCTGTTCCATTTCGACATGCCGATGGCGATGCAGGAGATAGGCGGCTGGGAAAACCGTGACGTAGTGGACGCCTACGCCCGCTATGCGCAGATCTGCTTCGAGCTGTTTGGCGACCGCGTGCTGCACTGGTTTACCTTCAACGAGCCGATCGTGCCGGTGGAAGGCGGTTATCTGTACGATTTCCATTACCCGAACGTGGTGGATTTTCGTCGGGCGGCGACCGTGGCGTATCACACGGTGCTGGCCCATGCGAAGGCCGTTCAGGCTTACCGCGCCGGGCATTACGCGGGGGAGATCGGCATCGTGCTGAACCTGACGCCGTCATACCCGCGTTCGCAGAACCCGGCGGACGTGAAGGCGGCGCATATCGCGGATCTGATGTTTAACCGCAGCTTCCTCGACCCGGTGCTGCGCGGGGAGTATCCGGCCGACCTGGTGGCATTGCTGAAATCTTACGATCAGCTACCCGCCTGCAAGCCGGAAGACGGTTTCCTGATTGCGGAAGGGAAAATCGACCTGCTCGGCGTTAACTACTATCAACCGCGCCGCGTGAAGTGTCGCGACAGCGCGGTGAACCCGCAGGCGCCGTTTATGCCGGAGTGGTTCTTTGATAGCTACGAGATGCCGGGCCGTAAGATGAACCCGTACCGCGGCTGGGAAATCTACGAGCCGGGTATTTACGATATTCTGGTTAACCTGCGCGACAATTACGGTAACCCCCGCTGTTTTATTTCTGAAAACGGGATGGGTGTCGAAAACGAGCAGCGCTTTATTGAAAACGGCCAGATAAACGATCGGTACCGCATCGAATTTATTTCTGAGCATTTAGCGTGGCTGCATAAAGGTATTAGCGAAGGCTGCAATTGTCTGGGCTACCATATGTGGACGTTTATTGATAACTGGTCGTGGTGCAATGCCTACAAAAACCGCTACGGTTTTATTCAGCTCGATTTGGAGACGCAGCAGCGCACCATTAAAAAAAGCGGAGAGTGGTTTGCCGCTACCGCCTTAAATAATTGCTTTGATAAAGAGTAAAAATGATGATCGCATTAGAAGAAGCCGTAATGGAAATTATCGTCAACGCCGGTCAGTCCCGCAGCCTGTGCTTCGAAGCGCTGCATGCGGCGCGCCAGGGCAACCTTGACGAAGCCAAAAGCCTGCTGCGTGAAGCCGATGGCTACGCGCGCCAGGCACACAAGATGCAGACCAAACTGATCGAGCAGGACGCGGGCGAAGCCCGCCAGCCGATGACCTTAATTATGGTGCACGCGCAGGATCATTTAATGAATTCGCTATTAGCGCGTGAATTATCTGAAGAGATTATTCATTTATATCAGAGATAGTCTATGGCGAAATAATTTAATGTAATACCTCTGTACCTAAAACTAGAAATCCACTTGTTCTGATGATAGCGACATATTCTGTCAGATCGGAGCGGGATGGTTATTGTCTGAATAAAATTAAACTATATTGAGATAACCATGAATACGATTAAAAAACTTCCATTAACCATGGCGGTTATCGCCGCGCTTTGTCCAATTTCCGTGCTCGCGCAAGAATTTACGCAGGAGCAAATTGACGCCATTGTGGCGAAAGCGGTGGATAAAGCCCTGGCCGAGCGTCAGGCGAAAATGGATGCGGCGGTCGCGAAAAAAGCGGACGTCATCACCGAGCCGCAGAGCGCAGCGCAATCCCCGGACATGGCGATTCCGTTTGGCATCAAATTTACCGGCTACGCCCGCTACGGCGCGCACTTCCAGGCCGCTGACCAGAAGTATGTGGCGGTGGACGGCTCCTACAACGGCGCGTCCGCGATTGGTCGTCTGGGTAACGAAGGCAACGGCGGGGAATTCCAGCTCTCCAAGGCCTTCAAGGGTGATAACGGCGCCATCTGGGACATCAACGTGATGATCGACCACTGGGGCGACGAAGTTAACCTCAAAAAAGCTTACGCCGGGGTGACCAACATTATGGCCTCCAACCCGAACGCCTACTTCTGGGCCGGTCGTGACTTCCACCAGCGTCCGCAGCAGGGCATCAACGATTACTTCTGGATGAACCACGATGGCCAGGGCGCCGGGGTGAAGAACTTCGACATCGGCGGCGTGCAGTTCGACGTGGCTGCCGTGGCGGCGGTGGAATCTTGTAGCCCGGAAGTGATGGAAGATGAAGCCAACCCGTCGCGCATCACCTGTACCGGCGGTTCCGGCACGGGTGACAAGGGCAACTACGCTGCCACCTCAAAAATCCACGGCATGAAGCTCGGCCCGATCGACCTGGAGCTGTACGCCAACTACGGTTTTGACTCCAAAGCCGTTGAGAGCGACGAGCGTCTGAACGCCTGGCAGGGCGGCGTGGTGCTGAGCCACACCAACGACAGCGGTGTGAACAAGGTGATCGCCCGCTACTCCGATAATTCGGACAACAGCGTGTTCAACAAAACCGAAGATCTGACCACGGTCTACGCCAGCTTCGAAGGGCTGTATAAATTCACCCAGGCCACGCAGGTGGAGTACATCCTCGCCTTCCACGACTATGACAACAGCCGTGATGACACCGACAACCGTAAGAACTACAACGCCATCGTGCGCCCGATGCACTGGTGGAACGACGTTCACTCCACCTGGCTGGAAGCGGGCTGGCAGCACGTAGATTACGACAACGGCGGCGACAACAAGGGCTGGAAGCTGACCCTGTCGCAGAACATGTCTATCGCCATGGGGCCGGAGTTCCGTCCGATGCTGCGCTTCTACGTGACCGGCGGCAAAGTGGACAACGAACGCACCGCGCGCGTGAACAACACCAAAGATGAGACGCTGGACGACTTCAACGTCGGCGCGATGTGGGAGGCGTGGTTCTAAGGTCAACAACATGCCGGGTGGCGCTACGCTTACCCGGCCTACGGTTTTCCCCCTCTCCCCGTGGGAGAGGGCCGGGGTGAGGGCATCAGGCCGCACACAACCATGCTATGCTGTTGGCCAATTAACGACAACATAACAGGGGAGAACATGGGTTCCACACGCAAAGGGATGCTCAACGTCCTGATCGCCTCCGTTTTATGGGGCAGTTCCGGGGTTTGCGCGCAGTACATCATGGAGAAAAGCCACATTTCTTCACCTTACCTGACCATGGTTCGCCTGCTGTTTACCGGCGTGATCCTGCTGACGCTCTCCTTCGTTCACGGCGACAAGATTTTCTCGGTCATCAAAAACCGCAAGGACGCCCTCAGTCTGCTGTTTTTCTCACTGGTTGGCGCGCTCACCGTGCAGCTCACCTTCCTGCTGACGATTGAAAAATCCAACGCCGCTACGGCCACCGTGCTTCAGTTCCTGTCGCCAACCATCATCGTGGCGTGGTTCGCCCTGGCGCGGAAAACGCGTCCCGGCATATTTGTCCTGTCGGCGATTTTGACATCGCTTGTGGGTACCTTCCTGCTGGTGACCCACGGCGATCCGACGTCGCTCTCCATCTCGCCTGCCGCACTGTTCTTCGGTATCGCCTCGGCGTTTGCCGCGGCGTTTTACACCACCTATCCATCAATGCTTATCGCCCGCTACGGCACGCTGCCGATTGTCGGCTGGAGTATGTTGATTGCGGGACTAATGCTGACGCCGTTCTACGCCGGACGCGGCACCACCTTCGCCATTGACGGCGGCCTGCTGCTGGCGTTTTTCTACCTGGTGGTGATTGGCACCGCGCTGACGTTCAGCCTGTATCTGAAGGGCGCGCAGATGATCGGCGGGCCGAAGGCAAGCATTTTGAGCTGCGCCGAACCCCTGAGCAGCGCGCTGCTGTCGGTGGTTTTGCTGGGGGTGGCATTCACCCTGCCGGACTGGCTGGGAACGCTGCTGATTGTGTCGTCGGTGGTGCTGATTTCGATGGATTCACGTAGAAGGGTTAAGGCATCGGCGTAAGCGAATGTCCCCTCACCCCGGCCCTCTCCCCAAAGGGGCGAGAGTGAAAAGACAGCACCGAGCAGTCCCCTCTCCCCTGCGGGGAGAGGGTTAGGGTGAGGGGGAAAATTGACTACTTCGCCTTAACCTTCCCCGCCACCAGCAGCGCGGTCAGCAGCATCAGCGTACCGGAGATCACCAGCGGTGACGTCAGCCCCAGATGGTCGAGCGCTACGCCGCCCACCGCCGCGCCGCAGGTGTTCGCCAGCTGGATCACCGCCACCTGAATCGACCCGGCTTTTTCCGCCTGATCGGCAAGCGAGCGGGTGATCCACGTCGACCAGCCCACCGGCACCAGCGCAAAGGCAAAGCCCCAGACAATCGCAATCGCCGATGCGACCCACTTGTCGCTGCCCCACAGCACCAGCACCGCGGCACTGATCGCCAGCACCAGCGGCGCACCCGCCAGCGCCACCTTCAGGGAGCGCTTCAGGAACTGAGACGACAGTGAGGTGCCGACGAAGCTGGCGATACCGAAGCTCAGCAGCACCAGCGTCAGGCCATCCACGTCAAAGCCCGCCATGGTCATATACACCGGGCGAATATAGGTAAAGAAGGCAAACTGCCCGGCAAAGGCCATGAAGATGGCGGTCATCCCCGCCAGCACGCCCGGACGCTTGAGCAGCGCGAACATGTTCTGTTTGTGGTGCGCCGCTTCACCCGGCAGAGACGGTAGCGCTTTCCACACCCAGATAATGCACAGCACGCCCATCACTGCCGCCGCGTTAAAGACGTTACGCCAGCCGATAATCCCACCAAGGAAGCTGCCCAGCGGCGCGGCAATCACCAGCGCAATAGAGACCGCGCCGAAGATAACGGACAGCGCTTTTGGCACGGTGCGCGCGGGCACCAGGCGCATGGTCAGCGAGGCCGACATCGCCCAGAAGCCGCCTAACCCCAGCCCCAGGCAGGCGCGACCCAGCAGCAGCAGGGTGAAGCTTTCAGCGAAAGAGACCAGCAGGCAGGAGAGCGTCAGCAGCACGCTGAACAGAATGACCACTTTACGACGGTCAATGGTGCCAATCGCCTGGGTGATAAACAGGCTGGCGAACATCGCCACAAAGGCGGTGACGGTAACGGACTGCCCCGCCACGCCTTCGGAAATGCCCAGATCCTGCGCCATCGGCGTCAGCAGGCTGACCGGCAGAAACTCAACGGTAATCAGGCAGGCGACGCAGAACGCCACGGAGAAAACCGCCGACCAGTTGGGGCGAGACACCTCTTTGGCCTGCGGCGGAGTCGTGGGCTGGATATGTTCTGTCATGGCATCACCTGAGATTAAAACGTGCGGAAAAGTCGCGCAGTTTATCATCAAAAGTGTGACGGATTTAACGATTTGACAACTTTTGTGGTTTTAGAGGGGATCAGTGCAGATAAAACACACCTTCTTCCGGCAGAAATAGCTGGTTATAGCGCAGCTGGAAGGCGTTCAGCTCCTGCGGATCGGGCTCCATTTCGCGCATAAAGCCAAGTGCCAGTCGAATTTGCGCATCGGTAATGGGTGCGGCAAGGCGGGCTTTACGCAGCATACGGTGCCAGGTATGCAGATTCTCTTCACTGCCGTCGACAATGCAGACCTGCCAGATGAGTAGCACCTGCGCCGCATTTTGCAGATGCGCCTCGTCGGGGCGCTCAAGGTAGCGGATAAACTCATTGCCCGGCGTTTTACCGAACTGATCGATCATCGACTCGACCGGCATCGGGGTGATGCCCAGCCGCTCGCTTAAACGTTTGATGGCGCGGCGGGAGTCTGAGGTCAGGACACGAAATCCAACCACAAATACCACGGCAAGCGTTGCCAGCATTATCCAGACCATGCGTTCTCCTTAGACTAGCCGCCCATCATAGCGGGAAACGCAGCGCGTCAACAGCGGGAACGGCCAGAATAGTGAACCGAAAAAAGCTGGATAATTGCGATGAAAGCAATCCCGCGCAGGCGTGGCTGCGCGGGCTGTTGCTGGAGACCCGTCAGCGCGCCTGAAGCCCTTTCAGCAGCGCGTCGTGGAAACGTTCAGGATCCTGCATCTGCGGCGCGTGGCCCATGTCGTTAAACTCGACCAGCGTCGCGTGCGGAATGCGCTTCGCCGTCTCTTTGCCCAGCACCGCGTAATTGCCGAGCGTCTTGCGGATCTCCGGTGGGGCGAGATCTTTCCCGATGGCAGTGTTGTCCTTCGTGCCGATCATCAATAATACCGGCATCTTCAGCTCGCTAAATTCATAGACAACCGGCTGGGTATAAATCATGTCGTAGAGCAGCGCCGAGTTCCACGCCACGCGCGCTTTACCCGGCCCGTTGTTCAGCCCGGCGAGCATAGTGACCCAGCGCTCGTACTCCGGTTTCCACTCCCCGGCGTAGTAGGTGTTTTTCTCGTACTGACGAATACCGTCGGCGCTAACTTTCAGCTCGCGCTGGTACCACTGGTCGACCGTAATATGCGGCACGCCGCGCGCTTTCCAGTCTTCCAGACCAATCGGGTTCACCATCACCAGCTGCTCTACCTGCTGCGGCCACATCAACGCATAGCGGGTTGCCAGCATGCCGCCGGTCGAATGTCCTATAACCGTCACGCGCTCGACGCCCAGCGTTTTCAGCAGCGCGTGGGTGTTATCCGCCAGTTGCTGGAAGGTGTACTGGTAATGCTCCGGCTTGGTGGATTTACAAAAACCAATCTGGTCAGGGGCGATCACGCGATACCCACCGGCCGACAGCGCGCGGATAGTGCCGTCCCAGGTGCCAGCACAGAAGTTTTTGCCGTGCATCAGCACCACGGTGCGGCCGTTGGGTTTTTCCGGTTTCACGTCCAGGTAAGCCATATCCAGAGGCTGGTTCTGCGAGGTAAAGGTAAAGTGTTTTACCGGCCAGCCGTAGTCAAAACCTTCCAGCTTCTCGCCGTAGGTGGGGGCATCCGCGGCCATTGCGGGGGACGCCAGCGCCATCAGCAGCGCAAGGCAGGATAATCGTCGGGTTAACATGCAAGCTCTCCGTTAGCAAAAGGGCTAAGGCTGCACGAAAGGCGGCAGCAAAAACACTGTAGAGCATAGAGAGGAGCGAGTGTGTAAAGCGGAGTAAAGGTAGGCCGTGCAAAATAAAAAAGCCCGGCATCACACACCGGGCAAAGAAGTTACCTGCACACTCAGGCTACTTTTAATTTCTGCGCACGATTCTCACGGCGGATCTTACGCTCTTCCAGCACCGCAACCATCGCCATCAGGACGATACAGCCAATCGCGGCGGCATCCAGCGCGGCGAAGGTGCCCGCCCAGCCGGTAAGGCCGAAAATCGGCGTGCCGTCGGCGATCATCCCCAGACCCAGCTTGGCGAAGCTGTCGCCGATCAGGTAGGCGAAGGTGCCCTTAATCCCATCGGCGGCGCCGATCGCTTTTTTCGGGACGAAGCCCACTGCCGCCACACCGATCAGTAATTGCGGACCAAACACCAGGAAGCCGAGCGCGAACAGGGACGCCAGGTAAATGTACTGGTTGCTGGCGTGCTGGTAGACGCCAAGGGTGGCGATAATCAGCGCCAGCGCGACGCAGGCCACCAGCGCGCGGCGGCCATTGGCGAGGTCGGAGAGCCATCCCCACAGCAGCGTGCCGACCAGCGCGCCCACTTCAAACAGGGTGAAGCCCTGAATCGCCACTTCTTTAGAAAGCTTCAGCTCCTGGAAGGCATACACGGTGGACCACTGGTCGATACCAATGCGCACCACGTACAGGAAGATGTTCGAGAAACAGAGCAGCCAAATCACTTTGTTTTTCAGCACGTACTCAACAAAGATCTGCCATTTGGACATCTCGTTTTCTTCGGTCTCTTTGTCCTCTTCGCTGATCTCTTCCCCGAACAGCTCTTCGGCTTTGCCGAGGCCGTACGACTCCGGGGAATCGCTGCCGTAGCGCAGGCCGATAAAGCCAACAATCAGGGCAATAATCGATGGGAAGATAAACATGCCGATGACGTGACCGTCGAACAGGTAGTTCGCGCCGAACAGCGCCACGCCTGCCGCACCCGCTCCGCCGAGGTTGTGGGAGATGTTCCACATGCCGAGGTACGACCCCCGCTTGCGGCGCGGCGTCCATTTGGTGATGGTGGAGTAGCTGCACGACCCGCCGGTGCTCTGGAAGAAACCGCTCAGGGCGTAAAAGGCGATCATCAGGAACAGGCTGACGGAGCCCGCGCCCATGCTGGCGCTGAAGCCGAGCATACAGATGGCAGAGAGGATCAGCATAAACGGCAGGAACTGCTTGGTGTTTTTGCCGTCCGCATAGTAGGAAACGACAGTTTTCCCCACGCCATAGGTGATGGAGAAGCCCAGGCCAATCATCCCCAACTGCGTCATGCTCAGCCCGTAGGTGGAGATCATGTCGTTCTGCGCGATGTTAAAGTTTTTGCGGATCAGGTACATAGTCAGGTAGCCGATGAAGACCACCAGATAGGACTGCATGAACGGTTTGAACCACATTTTGCGCCGCACGTCGAGCGGCAGATCCAGGGTCGGCTTGCGCACCTGATTTAAGAAGGCCAGCATGACTGAGTTACTCCTGAGCTGATTTTTGCAGCATTGTAAAAACCAGCCAGGAGAGATGCCTGAGACAGCGTCCAGGTGAAACCGGGAAAATTTCTTAGTTTTGCGCGACTCGACAGCAAAAGGTGAGGCGCGTCACGCTTCGCGCGGTGCCTGCGCGTGCAAAAACGGCAGCAACAGCAGGGCGGAGATGCCCGCCGCGATGGCGATCACCGCGAAGAACCCGCTCCAGTGCCAGATGTCGATCACCCGCGCCAGTGGCCAGCCGGAGAGCGATGCGCCGAGGTAGGCAAACAGCCCGACAAAGCCCGTCGCCGCGCCTGCCGCCTCTTTGTGGGAGCACTCTGCCGCCGCCATGCCGATCAGCATCTGCGGGCCAAAGACGAAAAAACCGATGGTGAAGAAGCACGCCGCCTGCATCACGTAGCTGGCGAACGGCATCAGCCACAGCGAGCCGACGGAGAGCAAAATTCCGGCGGCGAAAATCAGGTTCATCGGCCCGCGGTTGCCGTTGAAGAGCTTGTCCGAGCCCCAGCCCGCCACCAGCGCGCCGATAAACCCGCCCAGTTCAAACATGGTCACCGCCGAGTTGGCGGTCACCAGATCCACACCGAGCGTCTCGGACATGTACAGGTTGCCCCAGTCGTTGATGGCCGCGCGCACCACGTAGACCAGCACGTAGCAGAGCGATAGCAGCCAGATGTAGGGGTTTTTCAGTACGTATTTGGTGAGGATCTGCTGGCGGGACAGCCCGGCCCCCTCCTGCTGCTGGGCGATCTCCATCTCGTCGTGCCGCCAGTCGCCCACCGGTGGAAGGCCGACGGTTTGCGGCCTGTCGCGCAGGCGCCAGCAGAGGAACAGCCCGGCGATAATTGCCAGGCCACCGGCAATCATCATCCCCGCACGCCAGCCGTAGTGCAGCGCGGCAGCCCCCACCACCATCGGGATCAGCGCCCCGCCGACGTTATGCGCGGTATTCCATATCGCCCACCAGCCGCCGCGCTCGTTGCGTGAGTACCAGGCGGTGAGCAGGCGGGCGCAGACCGGCGCGCCCCAGCCCTGGAAGAAGGCGTTCAGCGCCCACAGCAGGGCGAAGGCCCAGAGCGAGGTGGAGAAGCCAAACAGGATGTTCACCACGCCGGTGGCGATCAGCCCAACGCCCATGAAATAGCGCGCATTGGAGCGGTCGCTGACGATGCCGGAGAAGAACTTCGACAGACCGTAGGTGATGTAAAACAGCGTCGCCAGCAGGCCGATGTCGGTGCGCGCCATCACGCCGCTGGCGAGGATCTCCGGCGCGGCGGCGTTGAAGCTTTTGCGGGTGAAGTAGAACAGCGCGTAGCCGAGCCAGATAGTGACCAGGATATGACGTCGCCAGTAGCGATAGCGGGCGTCGATTTCCGCTTTGTTGCCTAGCGGGGCGGCGCTGGCCGGGGTTTTAAACATGGTGCGTCCTTAGCGGCAAACTGACGCTGACGCGCGTCCCGTGGGTGCAGGAGATCGTCAGCGTGCCGCCCAGCGCCTTCACGCGCTCGCGCATGCCCGCCAGGCCAAAGCCCTGTTGGCCGGATCCCGGCGGCAGGCCGCAGCCGTCGTCTTCAATCACCAGCATCAGGCGCTCGTCCTGCTGCCAGCCCTGGATCGTGACCGCGCTGGCACTGGCGTGTTTGACGATGTTGTTCAGCCCCTCCTGACAGACGCGGAACAGCGTCACGCGCTGACCTTCGCTCAGGGTAGCTTCATTGATGCGCCAGTCGAGATGGCTGACTATCCCGCGGCTTTCCAGCTCCATCTCGCGCATCAGGGAACGCACCGCCTGCTCCAGGGACAGATCGTCAAGCTGGCGCGGGCGCAGCCGCCCTAACAGGCGGCGAACGGAGTCATAGACACCCAGCGAAAGCTGTTCGATATGCGCCCCGCCCTGCTTCACACCCGTGTTTTCTGCCGCCAGGCGCTGGACAATGCCCGCCTGGGTGCGGATGGCAGTGATGGTCTGGCCGATGTCATCGTGCAGCTCGCGGGCAACCTCCTGGCGCACGCTCTCTTCCGTCTCCAGCAGACGCTCCGCCAGACGGCGATTGCGCGCCAGCTCGGCTTGCAGAGACTGGTTCAGCTCGCGCAGGCGCTGGATGCCCGCCCCCAGCAGCAGCCCGGTCAGGCTCTGGGCCAGCAGCGAGAGCAGCAGATCTACCGGATGATCGTGCCAGGTCTGGCTGGCGATCAGCGCGATGGCGTTCATTAGGGTCGCGATCAGTGCCCCCTGCCAGCCGTAGTGCCAGGCAAGGGCGATGATCGGCAGCGCCAGACAAAACGGCGTGAAGCGTGATAATTCAGCGGGCAGACCAAGCTGCAACCACAGGCTCACCACAAACAGGAGCAGATACCAGATCAGGTGCCGGGCGCGCCAGTTCACCGGCTGGGAGACCAGCGCCGGGCCGAGCGGCTGCCAGACGGTGCTGGTGAGGTAGTGCCAGAAAACCAGGCAGGTCGGTGCCAGCGTCAGGCCGCCGGTGAGGGTCAGCAGCAGGGCGTTGAGCCCCTCCTTTTCACCCACCCACGGCAGGGACTGCAACAGCGCGGCGGCAATCAGCGCCGCCCCCTGACGCAGCAGCGTGCGCCAGTCGCGCTGGTGACGGTAGCGGGAAATCAGGGCGACCGGGATAAGCGTGAGCAGGCTTCCGGTCATCAATAAGGGCAGATGCGCCAGCGCCACTTCCTGCGCCAGCCAGATCAGCATCAGCCACTCTGCGCCCAGCAAAACGGGCCAGTAGCCGCGCGGGCACTGAAGCATCAGTCCCAGACGCAGGCCAAAGGGGAACAGCAGCACCGCCAGCTCCGGGCGTTCCACCAGATGCAGGCTGATGCTCCACAGGCAGAACCATGCGGCGGAGAAGATAAAAAAGCTGGCGACGACGGCGATCAGCCGTGAAAAAACGGGACTCATTGCCAGCTGTCAAACATACGGCGCGCCAGCTCGACATCGTTACTGACGTTGAGTTTTTCCATCAGGTTGGCGCGATGAACATGCACGGTTTTCGGGGACAGATCCAGCTCCGCGGCAATCTCTTTTACCGACATGCCCTGGGCAAGTTTCTCTGCCACCTGACGCTCGCGCCTGGTGAGCGGATCCTGCCGTCCCGCCGCCAGCTTGATGGCGATATCCGGCGTCAGGTAGCAGCCGCCGGTGGAGACGGTGCGCACGGCGGCAATCAGCTCGTCGGGGCTACAGCGTTTAGAGAGGAAGCCGCGCGCGCCCGCGTTGAGCGCCTGCTCGACCAGCGCCGGGCTGTCGTGGACGGAGAGCATAATGGTCGCCATCCCTTTCGGCAGCTGGCTTAACAGCTCCAGCCCGGAGAGATCCGGCATTGAGATGTCGCAGATACAGACCTGCACCCCGCGTCCCGGCAGGCCCGCCAGCGCCTCGCGGCCGGAGCCAAACTCGGCCACGACCTGAAAATCCGGTTCGAGGTTTAAAAGCTGGGCAAAGCCGGAGCGGACGATAAGGTGGTCGTCGATAAGGGCGATGGTGGTCATGGTTTGATCCTGATGCGTGAACACGCCGGATGGCGGCGTAAACGCCTTATCCGGCCTACGTGTAACGTCCTTGCAGGCTGGATAAGCGCAGCGCCATCCGGCAAAAGCCTTTTACCTTAAGTGATTTACTCGAAAAACACCGCAATTTTGTTAAACATGGTGGGATCGGACTGGTTGCGTGCCACTTTGGTGACATCTTCCAGCTTGTCGATCTGCGCCATCATCTGCTCCAGACGCTGGTCGTCGTTCACCAGTAGCCAGATGCGGCTGTGCTCGCTGCCCTGAATCGGCAGGCACAGAATGCCTTCCACGTTAAACGCCCGTCGGGCAAACAGCCCGCAGACGTGGGTCATGACGCCAGGGTGGTTGCGGACGGTGAGTTCCAGAATGACGTTATCATGTTGTTTCTGCATGGCTTATTCCCCCACCATCTCAGTATTGGCCGCACCCGGCGGCACCATCGGATACACTTTTTGTTGCGCGTCGATACGCACGTGGATCAGCGCCGGGCCAGGGCGAGAAATCGCATCCTGCAACGCCGCGTGGGCATCTTCTTCGGCGTTCAGATCGCAGGTGTGCAGGCCAAAACCAGCGGCAATCTGCATGAAGTTGATCATCCCCGGATAGGTCGCCGCAAACACGCCCTGCTTGTAGAACAGACTCTGCTGCTGGTGTACCAGGCCCAGCGCCTCGTTGTTCATCAGAATGATTTTGACGTCTAACTGGTTTTCGGCTGCCGTCGCCATCTCCTGAATGTTCATCATCAGGCTGCCGTCACCGGAGAAGCAGATCACCTTACGGTCCGGGTTGGCGAGCGCCGCGCCAACCGCTGCTGGCAGGCCGAAGCCCATGGTGCCAAGGCCGCCGGAGGTCAGCCACTGGCGCGGGCGGTTAAGCGGATACGCCTGGGCGGTCCACATCTGATGCTGGCCGACGTCGGTGGTGATAATCGCGCTGTCATCCACGCAGGCGGCAACGGCGTTGATAAGACCATAGTGGCTCAGCGGGTCACCCTCGGTTGGGATAGCGCCCGGGAACTCGCGTTGCAGATCGGCCACCAGCTGGCGCCAGTCGGCGCGGTCGGTTGCCTCCGTCTGTGGGATCAGCTGTGCCAGCACCTCGGCCACGTCGCCCTGAATCGCCACGTGCGGCTGCTTGATTTTACCCAGCTCGGCGCGGTCGATATCCACGTGAATGATTTTGGCGTTCGGGCAGAACTCCTCGGTTTTGCCGATCGCCCGGTCATCAAAACGCGCCCCCATAACAATCAGCAAATCCGCCTCTTGCAGGATGTAGTTGGTGCTGCGCGCGCCGTGCATGCCCAGCATGCCGAGAGAGAGCGGGTGCGCTTTTGGCAGCATGCCGAGCGCCATCAGGGTCATGGTGGTAGGCAGGCTGGCTTTTTCAGCGAACTGACGGATTTCATCCGCGGCGTTGATCGCCCCGCCGCCCAGATAGAGCACCGGGCGTTTCGCCGCGTTAATCATGGCGGCGGCATCGCGCACGCTCTCAGCGCTGAATTCCGGCACCGGGGCACGCTCGCCCGGCTCCGGCAGCACGTCGATCTCAATTTCTGCGGTCTGGACATCCTTAGGAATGTCTATCCACACCGGACCCGGGCGGCCAGACTGGGCAATGCGAAACGCATCGCTGATCACCTGAGGCAGCTCGCTGATATCGCGAACTAAATAGTTATGTTTGGTGATGGGGATAGAGATACCGTAGGTATCCACTTCCTGGAACGCATCGGTACCGATCATCGAGGACGGCACCTGGCCGGTAATGCAGATCAGCGGAATGGAGTCGAGGCGCGCATCGGCGATGGCGGTCACCAGGTTAGTGGCGCCCGGCCCGCTGCAGGCCATACAGACCGCTGGTTTACCCTGGGTACGCGCCATGCCCTGAGCGATAAAGCCTGCGCCCTGCTCGTGGCGCGCCAGCACGTGGCGGATCTGTGTGCTTTGGCTTAACGCATCATACAGCGGCAGCACGGTCCCACCCGGGATGCCCGCAACGGTGGTGATGCCCTGTCGTTCCAGTAAATGAACAATCAGCTGCGCGCCTGTAAAACGCGTTTTTGTGGATGTTGTGCCCGAACTTGCCATGCTCCAGTCCTTTTCTTCTGGGCCAGCTTTACGCGTCGTATTTCAGGTTGCAGATGCGTTGGCTGCGTTCCCTCACCCCAGTCACGTACCTATGTACGCTCCTGGGGATTCGCTCACTTGCCGCCTTCCTGCAACCCGAACTACTTAGCGTATCCGGGAGGGGTCCTAAACGAAAAACCCCGCCCGGTTTGCGCCGGCGGGGTTTTGGATTCGTGTGTTGATCCAGTCCCTACGGCGCATTGCCGACGACCACCACCACACGCACGACGACCACTGCGGCAGGTTGCGCAGTTTTTAGTAGGGTCGAAGTGAAGATGGATGAAGTCATTGGGGACCTGTGTTTGGAATCATTGATAGAATTTATACAAACACAGGTTTTCGGATGTGACAATGGAAATATTTTCAACTGCGCAAAAATGCGTCAGGGATCACGTTTCGTTTGTTGGGTGATGACACTCAATAAAGGGTTTTTACTCACTCAATAAATAGCGCAGGTGATACCCCAAATCTGACCGCCAGCTTTTTAATATGGTTCAGAGTAAGCTGTCTCTGACCATTCAGAACCCGTGAAACCATCGATTTACTACCAATTTCATCCTTAAAATCCGATATCGTCAGATTGTATTGATCCATCAAGGTTCTCAAAACTGCAATTCCGACGGGAACGGACTCCATCTCCTTGCGTAATGCGACTATCTCTGGCCGATTAGCTTCGTAATGGCTAATTCTGGCGCAAACAATATCCAGCAAGGGGCTATTGGGCTCGTTCATAAGGAGATACTCAACCAGCTCAAGCGCATCCTTATAATCTTTCTCGCTCGGCTGTTCACCCAGTAAAGGAACGGCCGCAACAAGGGCGTGCGTAGCTTTCATTGCATCAGCGACGATCATCATTTCTTCCCCTTAGTGCGATGTTTCTCCGTAAAACGGTCATATTCCTTATGAGTAAAAACATGGCGCACATAAAACTTTTGGCTTTCAAAGAATATGAGAGCCACTACTCTGAGATTGTTATTTGCAATATCAATAACATAATGCTTATCAAGATACTTGAAGTTATCCAGCGTTGGGAAAAGTTTTCTCAGTGCAGCGGGCGTCGGGCAGTGGCTCTTTTCAATAACTCGTCTCTAAAAAGAGAAGCTCTTCTCTGTGTTGCGGGAACTGGCTTACCGCATCCAAAATTGCCTTCATTGAGATTAAATGCATCCTGCTTGTCTGCCGCGTCCGTTGCCATTATGGCAGCGATAACACCTATTGCCAATAAGTCAACGGAGGATACTATTTTCACTTCGTCAGAAAACAAAAAACCCCGTCTAAGCGAGGTTTTTATCAGGGTTTTGCGGTTGGTCGCCGCAGAACACACTGTGTTACGTCAACGCAAAAAGTATACGCGATCGAAGACGAACGCGCAATTCCGGCACGGATTTTGACGTTTTTGAGTATGGATCGCCTTCCAAAATTTGTCCATAAAATACTGTTCATGCATACAGTATTTATCTATACTGAGGGTGTTCGCAGTGAGCGAGGGGGCCGCAGTTTACCGGCGCAACGAAGTCCTGGCTGAAACGGGTGGTGCCGTCAGTGCCTTAACCCCTGAAGTGAGCACACTGTGTTACGTCAATCCAGGTGCTGGCCACAGGCGGCGGAAAGGTACGCCAGCATCGTGCTCCTTTTAACCAAAAGGAGACGCGTATGAGCGTCGTGGATATGGTCATACTTGTCCTCAAACTCATTGTTGCTGTATTGCAACTGCTTGATGCTGTCCTGAAATACGTTAAGTGATTCAGGTTCAAGTCGCACCTGAGAGGGGCGGGCAACCGCCCCTCTTTAATAACGAGGGAATGCTATGTCGCGTCTGTTAATTGAGCCTGTTACGCCTGATGAACCGGGCTATATCGCCCTGAAGGCCGAGAGTATCGCGTTAAATTTCAATATGCTGCGCAGGCTGGAAGAGAACTGGCAGCGCGGTGAGAATCGCTTTAACGCGCCGGGTGAAAAGCTGCTGGGTGCGTTTCTTAACGGCAGGCTGGTGGGCGTGTGCGGTCTAAATCGCGATCCATTCAGCCAGCAGCCGCGCGCCGGACGTATTCGTCATCTCTACGTCAGCGAAAAGTGCCGTGGGATGGGGATTGGAAAACAACTTTTGACCGTGGTGATGGCGGATGCCAGCATCTGGTTTGATTTTCTTAATACCCATGCGCCGGAAACCGCGTACGGATTTTATCATCGGGCGGGCTTCAGGCTTGTGTCAGACGAGCCCCGGGTGACGCACCGCCTTTTTTGCGCAGTGTAAGCGGCTGGCAGCCTCGACGGGGGGAATGTTACAGTTGGATGACATTTCACCAACCGATCCGCCATGTCCATCACCGTTTTCTGCATTTTACTGTTCGCCGCACTGCTGCATGCCAGCTGGAACGCCATCGTTAAAGCCGGAACGGACAAGCTCTACTCGGCGATCGGGGTCAGCGGTTCAGCCGCGCTTATTGCCCTGATTTTACTGCCTTTCTCTCCCCAGCCGACTGCCGCAAGCTGGCCATATTTGTTCGTCTCCTGTGCGTTACACTGCTCGGCGGCGTCGGGACGATGGGATCTTACGGTCTGGCACTCTGGGCGATGACCCAGGCGCCGCTGGCGGTGGTCGCCGCACTACGTGAAACCTCAATTCTCTTCGGCGCATTCATCGCATTTGTGCTTTTAAAAGAGAAGGTTGTGGGCCTGCGCATCGCGGCGGCGCTGGGTATTGCAGCCGGTGCGGTCCTGCTGCGCCTGGCGTAATTCGCTGGCAACATTAGTTGCCGATCTTGTTTACAAATCCTGCCTTCACGCCTTCTGTCATTCATCACAGTAATGCTTAAATTGTCATCTCTCTGTGGTAGATTCCTCGCGCATTTATGGGAATGCGTAGTCACTTATTCTTTATTTATCTCTTTTGGCAAAAGTATTCAGCGACATGAAAAAGCAACGGAACGTGAACTTATTGTTGATGCTGGTGTTACTGGTGGCCGTCGGGCAGATGGCGCAAACCATCTACATTCCGGCGATTGCCGATATGGCAAAAGATCTGAGCGTCCGCGAAGGTGCGGTACAGAGCGTGATGGCAGCCTACCTGCTGACCTATGGCGTTTCACAGCTGGTTTATGGTCCCCTGTCCGATCGCGTCGGGCGTCGTCCGGTCATTCTGGTGGGCATGAGCATTTTCATGGTGGCGACGGTGATTGCCATTACTACGCACAGCCTGACCATCCTGATTGCCGCCAGCGCCCTCCAGGGCGTGGGCACCGGCGTCGGCGGGGTCATGGCGCGTACCCTGCCGCGTGATATGTACCAGGGCACCCAACTTCGCCACGCCAACAGTCTGTTAAATATGGGCATTCTGGTCAGCCCGCTGCTCGCCCCGCTGATTGGGGGTCTGCTGGACACCGTCTGGTCCTGGCGCGCCTGTTACGCCTTCCTGCTGGTGCTGTGCATTATTGTCACCTTCAGCATGGCGCGCTGGATGCCGGAAACACGTCCGCAGGACGCGCCGCGCACGAAGCTCATCGCCAGCTACAAAACGCTGTTCGGTAATGGGTCGTTTACCTGTTATCTGTTGATGCTAATCGGCGGCCTGGCGGGCATTGCGGTGTTTGAAGCCTGTTCCGGCGTGCTGCTGGGCGCAGGCCTTGGCCTGAGCAGCATGGTGGTGAGCATTTTGTTTATTCTGCCGATCCCGGCGGCGTTCTTCGGCGCATGGTTCGCCGGACGTCCGAACAAACGCTTCTCTACGCTGATGTGGCAGTCGGTGATCAGCTGTCTACTGGCCGGGCTGATGATGTGGATCCCGGGGCTGTTTGACGTGATGTCGGTCTGGACGTTGCTCATCCCGGCGGCGCTGTTCTTCTTCGGCGCGGGCATGCTGTTCCCGCTCGCCACCAGCGGCGCAATGGAGCCGTTCCCGTTCCTCGCGGGCACGGCAGGCGCGCTGGTCGGCGGTTTACAGAATATCGGTTCCGGCGCGCTGGCCTGGCTTTCGGCTATGATGCCGCAGACCGGGCAGGCGAGTTTGGGCCTGCTGATGACCCTGATGGGGCTGCTGATTTTGCTGTGCTGGCTGCCGCTGGCGTCGCGCGTCCCGCATCACGAACAGCCGGTTTAACCGCATGATGGCCCGGCTTCTCGCCGGGCTTTTCACACACGGGCGCAATCATCGCCTGTAATAACGGCTCTGGCGCAGGCCGCCAGGCGCCCTCTTCCCCGTCGTAAAACTGGAGGTCCGCGTTAAGCGCATACGGGATTTTCGCCTTTTGCAGCTCGCAGGCCATAAAGTTGGCGAAGGCCATTTGCGAAGCGGTTGGCGTGAGGTGGTTTGACTCCCCCACGCCCCAGCCCCCGACCCAGCTAACGTGCCCGGTTTTTTGCTGCCAGTGCAGCGCGGCATTGATTCGGTTACGGATAGCCGCTTTCTCAGCCGCGGTTCCGGACGTCCACGGGTATTTGCCGTTCGTTTTCAGCGGACCCCAGGGGAAAATATGCCATTCCGCCAGCAGGTAATTCTGGCTGTGTGCGGGCAGCTTCAGGCTGGATAAATCCTCCGGCGCGGCGCGCAGACGAGGGGCGATAAAAATCATGCGGCTGGCATCAATGGCGTGAATGTCTTTGATCGCTTTCTCATACACCCGGTTGAGCGAAGCAACGTTGTGGTTGAGCTTGTCCGCCGGTTCGTAGATCAGGTCAAACCCCAGCAACGGCGAGCGCTGACCAAAATAGTGCGCCACGGCAATCCACCAGTTGATCACCGCTTTTTCGGTATCCGCTTTCGGATCGTTTTTATATTCATCGGCCTGATAGGCGATGATGGGGATGACGCCGTATTGCTCGCAAGCCTCCACCAGCTTACGCAGGTGAATCAGCCGCGCTTCCGTCGGTTCGCCCGCCACCCGAATACGGACATGATGTATGCCTTTCGCCTGGAAATCACGGACCACCAACGGGTCGAATTCGCGTATACCGCGCTCGGTGCGGGCCCAGTCGACATCCATTCCGACGCCCAACATCTGCGCGTAACGGGCAGCCGTCAGGGGTGGCTCAGCGGCACAGGCCCAGCCGGAAGCGAGCGCTAACACGGTGACAATTAACGGCTTTAACACGACGCCCCTTGCAAATAATCAAATGCTTTACTCTGTATTTAGCATGCTTTTTCACAATTGGTGTAGAGTCAAAACGAACTAAATTCTGAGACAGATTATGAAAACGACTGACCTGACCGGCCTCATTGACCGGTTTCCGCTGCTGGCGGATTTGATTGCCCTGAAAGAGATCACCTGGCTTAATCCGAACACCACGACGCTGGCGGAAGGGTTGCCATATGTCGGGCTGACCAAAGCCGACGTGGACGACGCGCATGCGCGCCTGAAACGCTTCGCGCCGTATCTGGCGAAAGCCTTCCCGGAAACGGCGGCAACGGGCGGGATTATCGAATCCGAACTGGTCGCTATCCCGGCGATGCAAAAGCGGCTGGAGAAAGAGTCCGGCAAGGCCATTCCAGGCACGCTGCTGCTGAAAAAAGACAGCCATCTGCCGATTTCCGGCTCCATTAAAGCGCGCGGCGGTATCTATGAAGTGCTGGCCCACGCGGAAAAACTGGCGCTGGAAGCCCGTTTGCTGAGCGTTGAAGATGATTACAGTATCCTGCTGGAGCCACGCTTTAAAGCCTTCTTCAGCCAGTACATCATCGCGGTGGGTTCAACCGGCAACCTGGGGATGTCCATCGGCATTATGAGCGCGCGCATCGGCTTTAAGGTCACGGTGCATATGTCCGCCGACGCCCGCGAGTGGAAGAAAGCCAAACTGCGCAGCCACGGCGTGATCGTCGTGGAATATGAGCAGGATTATGGCGTGGCGGTGGAGCAAGGGCGCAAAGCGGCGGAAAGCGATCCAAACTGTTTCTTTATTGACGATGAGAACTCACGCACGCTGTTCCTGGGCTATGCGGTTGCAGGTGAGCGCCTGAAAGCGCAGTTTGCCGCGCAGGGGCGCGCGGTGGATGCTGAACATCCGTTGAATGTCTATCTGCCGTGCGGCGTCGGCGGCGGCCCCGGCGGCGTGGCGTTTGGCCTGAAGCTGGCCTTTGGCGATAACGTCCACTGTTTCTTCGCCGAGCCCACGCACTCCCCGTGCATGCTGCTGGGCGTTTACACCGGGCTGCACGATGAAATCGCGGTGCAGGATCTGGGTATTGATAACGTGACGGCGGCGGACGGTCTGGCGGTAGGTCGCGCGTCCGGCTTCGTGGGCCGCGCGATGGAGCGTCTGCTTGACGGGTTCTATACCCTCTCCGATCAAAGCATGTACGACCTGCTCGGCTGGCTGGCGCAGGAAGAAGGCATTTGTCTGGAGCCGTCGGCGCTGGCGGGGATGGCTGGGCCGGTACGCATAACGGCGAATGCTAACACTACACACCTGGTCTGGGCGACCGGCGGCGGCATGGTGCCGGAAGACGAGATGGCGAAATATTTAGCGAAAGGGAAGTAAATATGCCGGGTGGCGGCTGCGCCTTACCCGGCCTACAGGTGCAAAATTTGTTGAATGTGGGTGACCGCAAACAGCAGTGACAGCGACAGCACGGCCAGGGCGATAAGGAACTTATCCCGCACCGCCTTCGGCTGTACAAAGTCGCTCTGCGCCACGTCCATCAGGTTACGGCTGCGGGTGTAGCGCCATAAAATGATGGCTACCAGCGCCAGCACAACAATGGAGATCCAGAATGGCGCCCCCGTGCGGTGCCAGTTGTGCTTAATGGCAAGCGCGATCAACGCACCATACCCCAGCAGCGTGCGCAGCCAGGCCAGCGAGGTTCTCTCCGGCTGAAGCCCGGGGTCCGCTTCCCGCCGCGCTTTGCGGCTATCCGGCATACAGCACCAGTAACATCACTACGCCCGCAACCATCAGCAAAATCGTACTGATGATGAGCAAACCGCGCGTGTAGGGGAGATCCTGCTTCAGACGCATCGCTTTTTCATTTCTCAGCCAGCGCAGATAGCCATAAATCGCCAGCACGCCGGCAATCAGGCACAGCAGCAGGGCCAGCACTTCGCGAATCAACGGAGTGGCAAAATCGGGGGCGAGCTGATCAAGGCCGACGCCTGCGGCCAGAAAGCCCAGGGCGGTGCGGATCCACGCTAAGAACGTGCGTTCGTTAGCCAGTGAGAAGCGGTAGTCCGGCGCTTCACCGAGGCGGGAAATGTTCATGAAGGTTCCTTGTCGTGCAGCATGCAGGCTTCAGCATAGCGTAATTCAGCCAGGACAAGGAGACCGGCATCTGGCGATGCCGGTCAGAAAGATTAGTGCAGCTCTGGCCAGTAATCCTTATTAGCTTCAATCAGATCGTCCAGAATCGCCTTCGCCACCGATGCGCTCGGTACGGTTTTCGACAGGGTAATCGCCTGCCAGAGTTTCTGATACGAGCGCTGCTCCCAGGCGTCCACCACCAGTTTTTCCACCGCCACCTGCTGGCTCATGAGCCCTTTCTGGAAGTGCGGAATATCACCCACGGTTAGCGGCTCCGGTCCGTTGTGGCCGACCAGACACGGAATTTCTACCATCGCGTCGGCGTCAAAATTATGGATAGCCCCATTGTTAGGCACAATCAGCAACATGCGTTCCTGGGTATTAAAGGCAATCGCGGTCGCCAGATCGACGATGTACGATGCATGTTCGTCGATTTCCAGTTCACCGGCAGAAGAATGACCGGCTTCGATAATCGCCCGGCATGAACTGAATACATGCTTCTCACGGTGATCCATCACTTCATTGGCGCGGGTACGCTCCGGGTTGGAATGGGCGACCACATAGTCCGGGAACAGGTAATACTTCAGGTAGGTGTTCGGCATGGTGTCCGGATCCAGCGCCTGTACGTCTTTGGCCTTGGCGAAGGTATCGTTCCAGCTCGCTTCAGTATGCGCATCTTCCGAAGGCGGAACATAACCGTTTTTCGCCACGTATTCGCGCAGTTTCGGCATCAGATCGTTTCCGTTCAGATCTTCAATCGACGTCCACCAGCCGAAGTGGTTCAGACCGTAGTAGCGCACGCGCATCTCTTTGCGGTCTTTCAGGCCGACGATTTGCGCCATACGGCCTTCAATGCCGATCGGCATGTCGCAGATGTTGAGGATTTTAGCGTTCGGACGCAGGCGGCGCGTGGCTTCCGCGACAATCGCCGCCGGGTTGGAGTAGTTCAGCATCCACGCGTTCGGGGAGTACTGCTCCATATAATCTACCAGCTCAAGCACGCCGCCGATGGAGCGCATGCCGTAGGAGATGCCGCCCGGCCCGCACGTTTCCTGGCCCAGCACGCCGTGGCGCAGCGGGATTTTTTCATCTTTTTCACGCATCGGGTATTTGCCCACGCGAATATGCGCCATCACGAAATCCACATCGGTAAAGGCTGCTTTCGGATCGGTGGTGTAACTAAATTCAATCTCAGGCGCCTGCTCCCTGAGGATGATTTTGCACGCCTCGGCGATAACCTCCTGACGTGCTCCGTCATTGTCATAGAACTTCAGCGCACGCAGCGGGAAACGGTCACGGTTGGCTAACAGCATCAGGACGATACCAGGCGTGAATGTACTGCCGCCGCCTGCAATAACAACTGAGAATTTTTTCATGATATAGCCTCTGTCAGAGTGGTTTGTTCGTTTGTTAAAGAGGTTTTCATCAGCGATTCCAGCTGGTCGCGCACCTGAGGAACGTGCAGACCGACAATCACCTGAATGCCGTTGCCGCGTCGCACCACACCGTGTGCGCCCAGGGCTTTGAAGACGTCGTCGCTTTGGGTTTTCGTCATATCCACCAGGGCGATACGCAGGCGGGTGGCGCAGTTATTGATACTTTCGATATTTGCTGCGCCGCCGAGCGCCTGTAAGAACCCAGCGGCCTGTCCGACCTGCTGGCTGGCTGCTGCCGGGGCGGTGGTTTGCCCACGCGCCGCCTTATAGTCGGCCTTGCTGTAGAGCTTGATTTCGCTCTCTTCCCGGCCCGGCGTTTTCAGATTCAGACGTTCGATAAGCGTCCTGAAGACCACGAAATAGAGAGCGGTGAAGCAGAGGCCGATGCCAATCTGGGTGAATACCGTCGAGGCGTGGTTATGGAACATCGGGATCCAGTTTTGCGGCAGGAACTGGTCCAGCAGACCGCCCCCCATGTTCCCCACTACCCCGAAGGTATACATCACCGTCGCCATCGTTGCGGCCAGCACGGCGTGGATAGCAAACAGCAACGGCGAGATAAACAGGAAGGTGAACTCCAGCGGTTCGGTAATACCCACCAGCACGGCGGTAAGCGTGGCCGGAACCAGCAGCCCCGCAACCTTGACGCGGTTTTCCGGCGACGCGGTGTACCAGATCGCCAGCGCAATCCCGACCGAGCCAAACACTTTCGAATTGCCGTGCAGGGCGAAGCCGCCTTCAGGGAACAGTGTTTTTAGCGGCACAGTGCTCTGGCTGAATTCCTGCAGGTGCTGCGCCCAGTAGACCTGAATGCCGCCCTCTACCGCCGCCGGGCCGAAGATAAACGGGCCGTAGACAAAGTGGTGCAATCCGGTTGGGATCAGAATGCGTTCCAGGAAGGTATAGACCCATACGCCGAGCGCACCGGCAGAGCGCAGGAACGCCTGCAGGGACTCAATGCCCATCTGCACTTTCGGCCAGCCCAGCAGCGTCAGCCAGGCGCAGGGGATCATCACGAAGAACGCGAGGATAACGACAAACGAGGTACCCTGGAAAATCCCCAGGAAGACTGGCAACGGCTTGTCGAAAAATCGGTTGTGGATGGCGGTGACGAGCCCGGAAATGATAATCGCCCCGATGATGCTGGTATCAAGCGTTTTGATTCCGGCAATCATCGCCAGCCCGCTGCCAGCAGTGGGTTCAGCAGAGAAGTCGACGCCAAAGAAGTGACCCCAGGTCATCCCCATTGCGTTGATAAAGTAGTTCCAGGTCAGAAAGCTAATCAGCACTGCCAGACAAGCGCGGCCCTGCGCCTGCTTTGCCAGGCCAATCGGTAAGCCGACAGCAAAAATCAGCGGCATATTGCGGAACACCGCCCAGCCGCCCTCTTCGATGATGTGAACAATCTGCGCGAACAGATGATCGGGGGCCGTTAAAGCTTCGCCGACAAACAGCGGGTTGCGAAGCATGATGGCGATCCCGACCACGATCCCGGCAAAGGGAAACAGTAAAACCGGGGTGAACATGGCGCCGCCAAAACGTTGTATTTGACTGAGCATTTTTAAATCCTCATGAAACAACCTGTAGGGGTAGAGGCCTTTATGATTTTTTACTGGCCTGAGGTGAGCATAAGAAGTTACTGATGCGGGAACATGGCGTGCCGCTGCGATTCGTGATCGCATTCATGGTTTTAATTTGACCAATCAGGTCTACTTTTGATAGCAAATATGGACAAGTTAAGACGTAATCCACGCCATAACGGGCGAGCAGAGGTCTACAGGTGATCTACAAATCTATTGCCGACAGATTGCGGCTACGGCTCAATTCGTCGGACTACAACATTGGCAGCCCGTTACCCGGCGAAAAAGCGCTGGCAAAGGAGTTTGGCGTAGCCCGGATGACCATCCGCAAGGCATTGGATCTGCTGGTAAGCTGGGGGCTGGTTGAACGTCGACACGGCAGCGGGACGTTCGTGGCGCGCAAAGACGTTCATCATGAAACGACTAACCTGACCGGGCTGGTGGAGGTACTGCGCCAGCAGGGGAAAGAAGTGCAGAGCAAGGTGTTGCAGTTTGAAGTGATGCCCGCGCCGCCCGCCATCGCCAGCCAGTTGCGGATTCAGGTTGATGAGCGGATCTATTTTTCAAGGCGGGTACGTTACGTGGACGGAAAACCGCTGATGCTGGAGGACAGCTTTATGCCGGTGAAGCTGTTCCGCAATCTTTCCCTGGCGCATCTCGAAGGGTCTAAATTTGATTACATCGAGAAGGAGTGCGGGATCACCATTAGCGGCAACTACGAGAGCCTGACGCCAGTGCTGGCAGATAAACAGCTGGCCGGTTATATGAATCTGCCGGAACAAACGCCGCTGCTGCGCATCACCTCTCTTTCCTACAGCGACAGCGGCGAGTTCCTCAACTATTCCGTGATGTTCCGGAACACCAGCGATTACCAGGTGGACTACCATCTGCGGCGTATCCACCCGGAAGACTTATTAGCCCATCCCCCAGAACAGCACCGCCAGTAGTTGCGGGGTGATAATGCGCAAAAACATCACCAGCGGATAGACCGTGGCGTAGGACAACGCCGCCGCGCCGCTGGTGGCGTGCAGGTTATTGGCGAACGCCAGCGCGGGCGGATCGGTCATGGAACCGGCCAGCATGCCGCACAGCGTGAGATAGTTCATTTTAGCGAACATACGCGCCAGTAATCCGACCGTTATCAGCGGGATGGCGGTAATGAATATGCCATAGCCTACCCAGCTCATCCCTTCGCCGTTCACCAGAGTATCGACAAAATCGCCGCCGGATTTCAGCCCCACCACCGCCAGAAACAGCACGATGCCCAACTCCCGCAGCGCCAGGTTAGCGCTCGGCGGCATAAACCAGTAGAGCTTACCGATGGAGCCGATACGCCCGAGGATCAGCGCCATAATGAGCGGCCCGCCTGCCAGCCCCAGCTTCATGGCTACCGGGAAGCCGGGCACGTACAGGGGGATGGAGCCAAGCATGACGCCAAGCCCGACGCCGATAAAGACCGGCAGCATCTGCACCTGCTGGAGTTTTTGCTGGGCGTTGCCCACCATGTTCGCTACGGCATCAATAGATGAAGGACGCCCGACGAGGTTGAGAATATCACCGAATTGCAGGCTGGCATCCTGGCTGGCCACCAGCTCGACACCGGCGCGGTTAAGCCGGGAGATCACCACGTCATAACGCTCTTTAACCTGCAAATCGCGTATTTTCTTGCCCAGGACCTTCTCATTGGTCACTACCACGCGCTCCACGCGCATGTCCGTTCCACGGGTTGAGAGCGAGGTATCCACCTCCTGACCAATCACCAGCCGGGCATTGTTTAAATCCGCCGGTTGCCCTACCAGATGCAGGAGATCGCCGTGCTGAATGAGTGTGTCAGGTGAAGGCACCATCAGCGTGTCGTCACGTTTCAGGCGTGAACAGATAATGGTCGCGCTGTTCAGAATGGGGACATCCTGTATCGCCATATTATTCAGGTTGGGGTTTTCGACGCGAATGTTGATGGTTTTAATAAGCGCATGGCCGTTGGTCAGCGTGCTTTCATGCTCTTTCGCCTCCTGCTCGACGTTAATGCGGAACAGCACGCGCACCAGCCACATGGAGAGCAAAATACCGCAAATGCCAAACGGATAGGCCATGGCGTAGCTCATCCCCATCTGATCGACGACATCAGCAGGGATATCCAGATCGCGCAGAATTTGCTGGCCCGCCCCGAGCGCGGGCGTGTTGGTTACGGCGCCGGAGAAGATGCCCAGCACGACGGGCAGCGGAATAGCGAAGAGTTTGTGCAGAATGGCGGTGACCAGCCCACCCATCACGACGATGCCGAAGGCAAAGAGATTAAGGCGTAAACCGGAGACGCGCAGGGAAGCGAAGAAGCCCGGCCCCACCTGAATACCGATGGTATACACAAAGAGGATCAGGCCGAACTCCTGGATGAAATGCAGCATATCGGCGCTGAGCACCCACCCAAGCTGGTCGGCAAAATGGCCGACAAAAATCCCGCCGAAAAGCACTCCGCCAATCCCAAACCCGACGCCGCGGATTTTGATATTCCCCAGCCATAGCCCCACTACCGCGACAAGGGCCAACACGCTGACGGTTAACGCGATATCACTCATGTTCCACATCCTGTGCATAACCTTAGTTATATCAAGGATTCTCTCAGAGCTGGCGGCGGTTGTATGGGCGATGGCGCACAAAAAAGCCCTGCCGGGGCAGGGCCTTGTGCGGTCTGTGAGCGTTGTCGGGTGGCGGCTGCGCCTAACCCGACCTACAGTTTCGGCGGGTTTGTTAACTGTTTAACGCCGGCCTGTCGCTAATGGCGATGCGCTGCGGCGCGATAGCTTCCGGCACGTTACGGGTGAGGTCAATATTCAGCAGGCCGTTAGTGAACGTCGCGCCAGAAACTTCCATATGGTCTGCCAGGGTAAAGCTCAGGCTAAACGGCTGAGTGACAAGCCCCTGATGCAACCATTTGGTCTCGGTGTCTGGTTTTTCCGGTGACCCTTTAACGGTCAGGCGCGTACCCTCAAGCTGGATGTCGAGATCTTCCTGACGAAACCCGGCCAGCGCAAGCGTGATGCGGTAGTGGTTATCATCGCTTTTTTCGATGTTGTACGGCGGAAACGTCTGCTGTTCGGTTGCGCTTTGCAGCGCGTTAGCCAGTTTGTCAAAACCGATCCACTGACGCAGCAGGGGGGAAAAATCATAGTTACGCATACTAAATCTCCTTCTGAGAAGCGAGTTCGGCACAGTTTATTTTTGTGCGCAGTTGTACCTGCAAACCCTTACGGATTCGCATATGCTCCCTTTACGGCAAGCAATTTCAGGTGGGCCGCAGCCGCGACCCGCTTAATTAATTGATTTCGATACGACGCGGTTTTTTCTCTTCCGGAATCACACGTTCCAGCTCGATAAACAGCAGGCCGTTCACCAGGTTCGCGCCCTTGACGTGGATGTTCTCAGCCAGCTGGAACTTGCGTTCAAAGTTGCGCTCTGCGATGCCCTGGTAGAGGTAGGTTCGTTCTTTCTGCTCGCCCGCATGGGAGCCTTTCACCACCAGCAGATTGTCCTGCGCGGTGATCTCCAGTTCGCTCTCTGCGAAACCGGCGACAGCAATCGCAATGCGATAGTGGTTTTCGTCAACCAATTCAACGTTGTAAGGAGGATAGCCGTTGCTCTGGCTCTGGTTGTTTTCTAAGTGGTTGAACAGACGATCAAAACCAATGGCAGAACGGTATAGCGGAGAGAGATCGAAATTACGCATAGATAAAAACTCCTGGAATCAGCGAGAAAATGTAGCCTTCCACCATGGACAGGCTTCTGCTTCCCCGAACACCCATCAGGCGTGTCCGTTATCGGGTTACATTCTTAAAATGGGTCTGGATACGGCCTTTTCAAGCCTGTTGATGTGAGATTTTTTTGCACTTTGCTGGTTGTCGCATAGACTCAGGGGCACAGCACAAAGGGTTAAATTGCGATGGCGACCACAGTGCGGGAGTTTTGAGCTATCCATTTTGGACGCGCCTCGCTATAACCCTGAGTTGCAGGTCAATGCCGTGCTACTAATGATGACTGAGTAATGATGAGAAATGTTCTGATTAAGCTGGCGACGTTCAGCGGGGTTGTTTTACTTTGCGGGTGTTCGAGCGTGATGTCGCACACCGGCGGTAAAGAAGGAACATATCCGGGGACGCGCGCCAGTGCCGCCATGATCTCTGATGATGAGACAAACTGGGGTACCAAATCTCTGGCGATTCTTGATATGCCGTTTACGGCGGTTGCCGATACGCTTCTGCTGCCGTGGGATATGTTCCGCACCGACAGCTCAGTGCGTTCGCGCGTTGAGAAAAGCGAGCAGGAGACGCTGGCGACTAACTCCGTCATCCCACCCGCAGAGATGACCCCGCGCTAATTCTGTGCGGTTTCCGTTAGCCACAGCTGGCGGAAACCGTCCTTCTCTTCCATCCACGCAATAAAACGTCCGTCCGGGGAAAACACCACAGCGTCAGCAGACGGCGGGTTGCCATGATCGGACGTCAAAAACGTCACCTTTCCGGTCTGCGCATCGCAGCAGGCAATGCGGCCTGCAAGCACAAATCCCAGCCCGTTGCCGGAAGGATGCCAGTTAAAGGCAGACTGAATATCGCTCTCAGCGTGGGTCAACTGACGCGGCTCACCGCCTTCAGGGGAGATAAGCCACAGCTGCACAATGCCGTTATCGTCCCGCATTAAAAACGCAATCTGCGTCCCCTGTGGATTGCTGCGCACCCAGTGGCGCGGCACGTTCACCAGCCCCGGATACGCCTTCTGATGGGTGAAGGTAAGGCGGCGTTGCATGACGCCCGCAGGCGGCGCGGGCATTGTATCCGGCGTCCCCTGCAACGGCGCATCGCCCGCCCGTTTCCAGCCCTGCTCGTCCTTGGGAAGGTCCACAATAAACAGTTCGGGCACTTTCTCGCCTTTCGCAGACACCGTATCGCCGATAAACGCCAGCCTGTCGTTGCCCACCCAGCCCTCTTCATAGGCGCGGTTAATCTCATCGCTGCCCGGTTGCGGGTTCGGCGTTGTCCGGCTTACCAGTACGCTCCAGAAGGTTCCGGCATATTCCCGCGGATGGTTCCCCTGTGGGTTTACCGGACCAAAAGGCGCCGCCACCCCGACGTTACGCAAATCCAGCTGCGGATCGCGCGCGTGCAGTACATGGTCGTTGTAGGTAAAGCTGACGAACTGCCCGTTCGGGCTAAAAACGTGAACGTGGCTGCCGCCACGCAGCGCCCCCGCCGTGTAAGACGCGGTGATATCCATCGCATCAAGATTGCTCACCTGGCCGTTGTGCGCAATCACTCCCTGACGATGGTGAAAATCATACTGCCAGTCTGCATCCGGGTTTTTCGGGCCGTGGATAAAAACATATTTCTCCTCGGCAGGATGAACGGTCACCACGCCGACATGCGCGCCGTCAGTCGCACGGTAGATCACCTCAACCTCGCCCGTAATGACATTGACCCGCTCAATGGTTTTACCGGTAAACGACGCGCCGGACGGGCGGACATCATAGACAAGCCACTGGCTGTCTGGCGTCCAGATGTTGATGTTGGTGAGCTGGTGGTTGCGGGAAGCGAAGGTGATTTGTTTCATGAAAATACCCTGATGCGCGGTTATCGCATCAGGGTAAAACATCCGAAGGGATTAGCCTACTCGTTTCACGTCACCTACCAGCAGGATGTAGGAGAGCGCGCCGATCAGCGCCACGGCAGAGATATACACCAGAGCCGGACCAAAGCCGTAGTCCTGCGCCAGGTAACCGATGACCAGCGGCACGGTGATCCCGCCCAGGCCGCCAACGAAGTTAAACACGCCACCGGTCAGGCCAATCAGCCGCATCGGTGCCAGGGACGACACCAGCGACCAGGTGATGGAGGCAAAACCGTTCCCGAAGAACGCTACCGCCATCAGGGTCATGATCCACACTGGATCGTTGGTGTAGTTCGCTCCCATGATGCAGGTAGAGATCAGCAGTCCGCAGATAATCGGCGTTTTACGCGCAACGCCCAGTGAGAAGCCTTTTTTCACCAGCTTATCCGCCAGCCAGCCCGAGAGCAGCACGCCGAAAAACGCCGCAAGGAAGGGTACGGTGGTCATAAAGCCCGCCTTCAGCGCGGTTATCCCTTTTTCCTGGGTCAGATAGTTCGGGAACCAGGTGAGGAAGAACCACAGCGTGGAGGTCACCGCGAACTGGCCCAGATATACGCCCACCAGCTTACGGTGGAAGACCAGCTTCCAGTCCGCTCTGGTCAGCGGCTGGCGCGCCTCTTTTTTCACTGGCGCATCGCCGTCCACCAGACCGCCGCCGTCGCGGATGTAGTCCAGTTCGGCTTTGGTGATGTTTTTGGTCAGACGCGGCGGCTGATAGACCTTAAACCAGATTAACGACCAGATAATGCCGATCCCGCCGGTGACGATGAACACCCAGTGCCAGCTCAGCAGCTCCTGGATCCAGATTAACAGCGGCGTCAGAAACGCCAGACCAACAAACTGCCCGGAGGTGTAAAAACCAACAGCGGAAGCGCGTTCGTGTTCAGGGAACCAGCTGGTCACCATGCGGTTGTTGGTCGGGAACGCGGGCGCTTCAAACACCCCGGTGATGGCGCGCAGGCCTATCAGCGACATCAGCCCGGTGGCGAAGCCCTGGAACAGGGTCGCCACGGACCAGCCCAAAATAGCGATAAAGTAGGTCAGACGTGACCCCACGCGGTCAAGGAACCAGCCGCCGGGGATCTGGCAGAGCGTATACAGCCAGGCAAACGCCGAGAAGACGTAGCCCATTTCCGCTTTGGTGATGCCAAACTCTTCCTGAATATGGGCCGAGGCCACGGCGAGGTTGGCGCGGTCTACATAGCAAATGACCACGGTAATAAAGATCATGATCAGCGTCAGGTAACGACGACGCCCGGTTTTTGCAGCAGTAACTGGAATATCCATCGCAATCTGTCTCCAGATTTTGGGCATAGCGAAGCCGCTCACCATGCCCTGTAATTTACAGAGGGTTATATTTTTTCTATGTACGTTTTTTTTGCCCGGTGGCGCTTCGCTTACCGGGCCTACGAGAGAGTAGGCCGGATAAGCGTAGCGCCATCCGGCGATTTACCACTCGGCTACGGAACCGTCTTCATGACGCCACAGTGGGTTACGCCAGTCCGGCGCACTTTTACTCAGCTCAATGACTTTGGCTTCGTCGATCTCCACGCCAAGGCCCGGCTTCGTTAACGGTTTAAAGAAACCACCTTCCATGCTGAAGTCTTCTTTGTTTTTCACAAAGTCGAGCAGCTCCGCGCCCTTGTTATAGTGAATGCCCATGCTTTGTTCCTGGAACACTGCATTACGGGAGACGAAGTCCACATGCAGACAGGCTGCCAGCGCAATCGGCCCAAGCGGACAGTGCGGTGCCAGCGCCACATCGTAGGCTTCTGCCATGCCGGCAATTTTGTAGCATTCGGTGATGCCACCCGCGTGGGAGAGGTCCGGTTGCAGGATCGCAATGCCGCCCGCTTCCAGCACGCGCTTAAACTCGAAGCGCGAGAACATACGCTCCCCCGCCGCGATGGGAATGTGCGTCTGTTCAGCCAGTTTTGGATAGTATTCCGCCTGCTCGGCCAGAACAGGCTCTTCAATAAACAGCGGGCGATACAGCTCCAGCTCTTTAATCAGCACTTTGGCCATTGGCGCGCTGACGCGGCCGTGGAAATCCAGGCCAAACTCAATCTCGTTGCCGAAAGCCTCGCGGATTTGCGCCACGGTGTTCACCGCCCGGTCTACCGCGCGCGAGTTGTCGATAACGCCCATCTCTTCGCAGCCGTTGAGTTTGAAGGTGTCAAAACCGATGTTGCGCAGCTGCCGGATACCGTCGATCACTTCCGCAGGGCGGTCACCGCCCACCCAGCTGTAGGCTTTGATTTTGTCTCGCACCAAGCCGCCCATTAATTGCCAGACCGGGGCATTCAGCACTTTGCCTTTGATATCCCACAGCGCCTGATCGATACCGGCGATGGCGCTCATCAGGATCGGACCGCCACGGTAAAATCCCGCCCGGTACATGACCTGCCACAGGTCGTTGATGCGCGCCGGATCCTGGCCAATCAGGTATTCACCCAGCTCGTGAACCGCGGCTTCAACCGTACGCGCACGGCCTTCAATCACCGGCTCGCCCCAGCCAACCACGCCTTCGTCGGTTTCGATTTTCAGGAACATCCAACGCGGGGGTAAACGGTACGTGGTAAGTTTGGTTATTTTCATTGCACTGCCTCTCGATACGCTTTCACAAATGCTGCCGCCTGCTGTGCGGTACGCTCAACGGGCTGTCCGGCACGATAGAGATCGCTGCCCAGCCCCGCGCCCGCACAACCTGCTTTTATCCACTGCACCAGGTTTTCCGGCGTGACGCCGCCCACGGCAAAGACCGGCACGCTGGCGGGTAAGACCGCTTTCAGCGCTTTGATGTAATCCGGACCAAAGGCCGACGACGGGAAAATTTTGAGAGACTGTGCGCCCGCATCGAGGGCGGAAAAGGCTTCTGTGGCCGTGGCGCAGCCCGGACATACGGTCATGCCGTAATCCACCGCCCGGCGGATCACCTCGGGGTTGATATTCGGTGTGACGATAAGCTTGCAGCCCATCTTCGCCAGCTCATCCACCTGCTCCGGCTGTAATACGGTACCAGCGCCAATCAGCGCCTTATCACCGAACGCCTTAACAACTGCCGGAATGCTTTTTTCCCATTCCGGGGAGTTGAGCGGGATTTCCACCGCGTCGAACCCGGCGTCGATCACCGCGCCAACGTGCGCTAAGGCCTCACCGGGCGTGATACCGCGCAAAATCGCGATCAGGGGAAGTTCAGTTTGCCACTGCATGAGCGATGCTCCTTATGCCTGCCTGAAATGCCGTGTCGCCTTCCACCGCAGCAACATCCCGTCCGATAGCGTGGAACGCCTGGCGGTAACGAGACGTCAGCGATGAACCCGCGACGAGCGTGATGGCCTGCTGCCCGGCGAATGCGTCGCTCAGGGTGGCGACTTCGGCGCCAATCAGCAGGCCGGACAGAAATTCGCTGACCTGCTCGCGCGGAAGATTTCCCAGCACGTGCGAGGCGCGAACCTCAAAAAGTTGCGGCAAAACGGCAGGGGATGCGATCCCGCGCTCAAGCCCGGCGGCAAACGCTTCCGGCGAAGGGGTTTGCTCCGGCAAACCGGCCCCCACCAGCGAATGCTTAAGCAGCAAGTGGTGCAGTTCGCCGGTCATCACCGTGCGGAAATCATGAATTTGCTCAGCATCCGCCTGGACCCATTTGCAGTGCGTCCCGGGCATGACGTAGACAGAAGAAGGAGAAAGGGTGCGCGCCCCGAGCAGCTGCGTCTCTTCGCCGCGCATCACGTTATGGTTATCGTCGCGAGAGACGCATAAACCGGGAATAATCCAGACATTGTCGCCAACGGACGTTAACTGCTCGCCAACGGCGGTGAAATGCACCGGAACCGACAGGTAAGGCGCAACCTTCCAGCCCACGTTACTGCCGACCATTCCGGCCATCACCACTGGCGTAGTACCGTCGCGCCAGTTTTGTGTCACCTCTGCTAACACCGCTTCGGGGGATTTACCGTTCAGGCGCGTCACACCTGCTTCTGATTGCCTGCTTTCCAGACACTGCTCCCCCTGGTAGAGCCAGGCGCGCAGATTGGTCGATCCCCAGTCAATTGCGATGTAGCGTGATGTCATGTGATTTCCTTCAACCTTCGTGTCGAGCTGGCGATCATGGTCAGTGCCGCCTGCTCTGCCGCATCGCCGTCCTGATGCCGTATCGCATCGAACAGCGCTTTATGTTCCTGAAGCGTTTTCGGCATGTTGGCCTCATCGCCCATCCAGGTACGTTCAAAAACTGCTCGCTGTAGCGAGCTGATCGCCACGCTAAGCTGTTGTAACACCGGGTTATGCACCGACTGCAATACCGCCTCGTGGTAGCGAATGTCCGCCTCGTTGAACGCCTCCCGATTCTGGTTATTGGCGATCATGTCGTTTAACGCCGACTCAATCTGTGCCAGGTCACCTGACGTTGCGCGCTCTGCCGCCCAGCGGGCGATGGCCGGTTCCACCAGATTTCGGACTTCGCTCATCGCGCCGATAAGCCGTGGGTCGTAGTCATTTTCCAGTACCCATTGCAGAACATCGGTATCGAGGTAGTTCCACTGGTTACGCGGCGCAACAAACGCGCCGCGATAGCGCTTCATTTCAATCAGCCGCTTCGCCATCAGCGAGCGGAACACTTCCCGGATGATGTTGCGCGAGGTTTCAAACTCCTCGCACAGTTCCGCCTCTGCTGGCAGCGGCGAACCGGGAACGTATTTGCCACCCACAATCTGAGTGCCCAGCGTGATGACAATGCGATCGGTTTTATTGAGTGTCATGGAGAGTCCTTGTGCTCTGTAAGTCCATCACTACTTTACCGCGACCGCTGAATTTCGCCTCACTTTTGCAGTACAAACGTGAGTCCTTTCGCCTTTGCCGTGGTGACAATGTAGTACAATCAGTTAATGTTGTACTACAATCCAGATCACAAAAAGAACAATTCGATAAATTCAGCGCCAAAAAAAGCCCCGGTTGATAACCGAGGCTGATGATTACAGACAGCTGTTAGGACAGGACAAATTTCTCAATCGCATAAGCCACGCCGTCTTCCAGGTTAGATTTGGTGACGAAGTTCGCCACTTCTTTCACCGATGGGATCGCGTTATCCATCGCCACGCCCATGCCTGCATATTCGATCATCGCAATATCGTTTTCCTGGTCGCCCAGCGCCATGATCTCCTCAGGCTTGATGCCCAGCGCATCGGCAAGCGATTTGACGCCCGTGCCTTTATTGACGCGTTTATCAAGGATTTCGAGGAAGTACGGCGCACTTTTCAGCACGGTGTATTTCTCTTTTACCTCAGCCGGAATGCGTGAGATGGCTTTGTCGAGAACCGCAGGTTCATCAATCATCATCACTTTCAGGAACTGGGTTGCCGGGTCCATGTTTTCCGCTTCGCAGAACACCAGTGGAATGGTTGCAACGTAGGACTCGTGCACCGTGTAGTAGCTGATATCACGGTTGGCGGTGTAAAGCGTATTGCGATCGAGCGCGTGGAAGTGAGAGCCCACTTCGCGGGAGAGCTTTTCCAGGAAACGGTAGTCATCATAGCTCAGTGCAGTTTGCGCCACCGTGCTGCCATCGGCTGCCTTTTGCACCAGAGCGCCGTTATAGGTGATGCAGTAATCGCCAGGCTGATTCATGTGCAGCTCTTTCAGGTAGCTGTGCACCCCGGCATACGGGCGTCCGGTGGTGAGCACCACGTTCACGCCTTTTTCGCGTGCGGCGGCGATCGCATTTTTAACGGCAGGAGAGATAGTGTGGTCTGGCAGCAGCAGCGTGCCGTCCATATCGATTGCAATGAGTTTGATAGCCATGAGGTCCCCGGGATAAATGAGTGCTATTTCATGCTAACGCGATTAAGCACACAAAAATAGAGCTACCTTGCGTAACAAAAAGCCCCTTTTATATTTATCCCGGGAACAAGAACTCACTGGCGGGTGAGAACGATTTTGCCAAACGCACCGCGATCCAGATGCTCAAGCGCCTGTTCCAGTTCGTCAAAACGGTAGCGATGTTCAATCACCGGTTTTAACTCCGTGACATCAACAGCACGGACGAAATCTTCCAGCGCCCGGCGGTGTCCAACCCCAATCCCCTGAATGACGGGGGATTTCAGCAGCAGCTCGCCAGCAGGCAGGGAAATGTCCGTTCCGGCCAGCACGCCAATAACGGAGATACGCCCGTGAACGGCTACCGCGCGAAGGGAATGTCTCAGATTCTCCCCACCCACGGTTTCGATAATATGGTCGATGCCGCGATCCTGCGTCAGTGCCAGCGTATTTTCAGCCCAGTCGCCTTTCAGTCGGTTGATGCCCTGGCTGGCTCCCAGCTTTTTGGCCAGAGCCAGTTTTTCATCACTCCCCGACGTAACAATAACTTCTGCGCCGTGCGCTTTTGCTATCTGCAAAGCGAATAGCGCCACACCGCCCGTGCCTTGTACCAGCACCGATTGCCCGGCGCGTAAATGACCGCGCTCCACCAGCGCGAACCATGCGGTAAGCCCCGCGCAAGGAAGCGTGCTGGCCTCAGCGTCATCCAGGCTTTCCGGGGACGCCACCAGCGCGTTTTCACTCACAATCACATATTCGGCCAGCATGCCCTGGAAGTATCCACCGGACGTTTTATAGGGCAAATCGCGCGCGTCTGCCTGCGGCTTGCCGTCGATCCATTCCGGGAAGAAGGTTGAGATGACGCGTGCGCCGGGTTTGAAACGCGTAACGCCTTCACCAATGCTGTCCACCACGCCCGCCATGTCAGACGCCGGGGTAAACGGGAAGGAAAGCGGGATCGGCATTGTGCCTTCAACAACCATTTTATCCCGGTAGTTGAGCGCAACGGCATTAACCCTTACGCGAACCTCCCCCGGGCCTGGCTGTGACACAGGCACCTGAACAAGCTGAAGGCTCTCGCGCCCAAGGGCGTTCATTGACCAGCGCTGCATTGTTTCTGTCATTTTTTCTCTCCTGCCATCAAATAAGCTTTAGGACTGACAGTCTACCGTTGACGTTTGGTCGCCAGTGGCGATAAGTTTTCCCATAATTGATGACGCAGTGGATACAATTCATGACCGATACGCTGAAGGATATACCTGTATTTGTGGCCGCCGTTGAGGCGGGAAGTTTTGCGCAGGCCGCCGTCCGTCTGCATTTGTCGCGCTCGGCGGTAGGAAAAAGCATTGCTCGTCTTGAAGAGCGGCTGGGGGTACGTCTTTTCCAGCGTACCACCCGCAGCCAGAGGCTGACCGACAACGGCGCTCTGTTTTATGAACGCTGCCTTCGCGCGCTGGAGGAGATTCGGGGCGCGGAGTCGCTGCTTGAAACAGGGAAGCAGCAGGTCAGCGGCCGCCTGCGCGTCGCCATGCCGGTTCTGTTTGGTCGCCAGTGCGTCGCGCCACTGCTGATAGAACTGACGCAGGAACATCCTGGGCTTGAGCTTGAAATGTCATTCAGCGACCGCGTGGTGGATCTGGTAGAGGAAGGCTTTGATATGGCGGTACGTAACGGCACGCTGCAGGACAGCAGCCTGCTGGTCGCCAGAAGGCTGGGCGAGCATCGCATGGTGCTGTGTGCCGCCCCGGATTACCTGATGAAGTACGGCCAGCCAGAAAACGTTGCTGATTTACCCCACCACACTGCCATTAACTATCTGCGATCAGGCAGAGTGCTGCCCTGGCAGCTAATGGATAGCGAAGGGAGATCGCACACCTTTACTCCCCGCTCATCGCTCAATATGGATGATTTACAGGCAATCTGCGACGCTGCGTTGGCCGGACACGGCCTTGCGTGGTTGCCCTGCTGGATGGCCCGCAGAGAAATACATCAGGGAAAACTCATCCCGCTTTTAAAGCAGGCACCGGACGTGCGCTTCGACGTTCATGCAGTCTGGCAGCAGACGCCGCATCTGCCGCTGAGGGTTAGAATAGCGATAGATACGCTGGCGAGCCGTTTACCGTCCCTGATGTCGCTGGATATGCCTGCGCCCATAAAAAAGCCGCGCTAAAAGCGCAGATTAACGATCTGATTCATACAGGCAAACCTGCTTACCAGGCGAAACTCTGCTTATAACAGTGAAGTACACATCCTGACTACGTTCTGACGTCCACAGCTCCCCGGCCGGGGCTTTTCTCGCAAAGGAATAGCCACGCAAAACAAGATATTGTTTAAGTGCAGCGGTATCAGATACCCCGCTAAAGCACACCCCAGCGGTGTCCGGCTGTCCATTTGCAGCAGAGTGACTGAAGGTATAATCCGTTGAAAGGCGTGGTGCCTGCTTAATCGATTCTGGGGTGTAAAGATGATAGCGAACCCTATCTGATTCACGGTATGTCATCTCAGGCTCATACGGCAAAAGGAGGTATATGACCGTGACAATCACAATGGCCAGCCCTGAGAATATGGCTAACTTTTTCATGCTCAACGTCGTCCTGAGTGGGAAAAGAAGGAATGATATGTGCCGTTATCGTTAAGAATACGAACAATGTCTGAACTGAAGTTATCAAACGGCGTTACCCACCTCATAAAGCGGGGAAGCGGGCCTTTATAGGGTTCATGCCGGATATTAAGGTCATCAGGGTCGGGAAAAATCAATGGAAGAAAACCCCGGTTCTTGAAATTACCGATCGGTCCGTAATGATCCCAGCGGCGTAGTGCGCTTTCACGACTGACAGGCCGCAACTGAGCCCGGTAATCCGAAGGAATCAGCGCCCTGTAAAAACCGAGCAGATCCGACACCAGGTCTTCTCCGCTGAACCCGCTATCGGTGTACCAACTGAAAAAAGCGCGGGACTGGTAATTTTCAAAATTTCTCGCGGTATCCATCATCATAGCCAGGGCAATGCTGTTAATTTCTGACATCGAGCGCCCACGTTTTATTTCCCAGCGAACAAACTTACCCGTTCCGGCCAGTCCTTTCCCGATATTCATTCTCTGATTGTATGCAATCGTGTAATAAGGTCTGCCACTGGCTTCGCCGCTGCTGAAATCAGCCAGAAGCAGGGAAATATCTTCGCCCCTGGCATGCCCCAGGTCGATCCAACCGAGGACCTCACTGTAGACGAGGCCGCTGCGGGTCGTTACCTGCCATTCATCGGCCCCGATAATATCGCTCCTGCTGCTCATACGGTTTATTCCTTTTTCCGTACCGATTTCAACTTTAACAGACCACCATACTCTTTATCGGGGTATATACTCCTGGGCGAGGATCACATCAATGAGATCGACTTCGTTTTATTGATATTCAAATATAAGTAAAAAAAAGAGAGTGACATCATGTCACTCTCTTTTTTGTTATTAGCCGACTGCATTCATTATGAGACATCATTTGGAATGAGCCCCACAAAAACAACCGTTAAATATCGATATTCGCCGCTTTCAGGGCGTTCTCTTCGATGAAGGCGCGACGTGGTTCAACCGCGTCACCCATCAGGGTAGTGAACAGCTGATCCGCTGCGATTGCATCTTTAACGGTGACGCGCAGCATGCGACGGCTTTCCGGATCCATAGTGGTTTCCCACAACTGGTCCGGGTTCATTTCGCCCAGGCCTTTATAACGCTGAATAGAGAGGCCACGACGGGACTCTTTCACCAGCCACTCCAGCGCCTGTTCGAAGCTGGCTACCGGCTGACGACGCTCGCCACGTTCGATGAACGCGTCGTCTTCGATCAGACCACGCAGCTTCTCGCCGAGGGTGCAGATACGGCGGTATTCCGGACCGGTAACAAACTCGTGCTCCAGCGGGTAGTCGGTATCGACGCCGTGGGTACGCACGCGTACGATCGGCTCGAACTGCTGCTCAGCGTTCTGCTGAACGTCGAACTTCCACTGGCTGCCGTGCTGCTCTTTCTCGTTCAGCTCGCTCACCAGGGTGTTCACCCAGCGGGTGACGGTCTGCTCGTCGCTCAGATCGGCTTCGGTCAGGGTCGGCTGATAAATCAGCTCTTTCAGCAGCGCTTTCGGATAGCGACGCTCCATACGGCCAATCATTTTCTGCGTGGCGTTGAACTCGGAGACCAGACGCTCCAGCGGTTCACCGGCCAGCGCTGGCGCGCTGGAGTTTGCGTGCAGGGTCGCACCATCAAGGGCGATCGCGATTTGGTACTGATCCATCGCCTCGTCATCTTTAATGTACTGTTCCTGCTTGCCTTTCTTCACTTTATACAGCGGCGGCTGGGCAATGTAGACGTGGCCGCGCTCAACGATTTCCGGCATCTGACGATAGAAGAAGGTCAACAGCAGCGTACGAATGTGCGAGCCGTCGACGTCCGCATCGGTCATGATGATGATGCTGTGATAGCGCAGTTTGTCCGGGTTGTACTCGTCGCGACCGATGCCGCAGCCGAGCGCGGTGATGAGCGTCGCCACTTCCTGAGAAGAGAGCATCTTGTCGAAGCGCGCTTTCTCAACGTTAAGGATTTTACCCTTCAGCGGCAGAATCGCCTGGTTCTTGCGGTTACGGCCCTGCTTTGCAGAACCGCCCGCGGAGTCCCCTTCCACAAGGTACAGTTCAGACAGCGCCGGATCGCGTTCCTGGCAGTCAGCCAGTTTGCCCGGCAGGCCTGCCAGGTCCAGCGCGCCTTTACGGCGGGTCATTTCACGGGCTTTACGCGCCGCTTCACGGGCACGCGCCGCATCGATAATTTTACCCACCACGATTTTCGCGTCGGACGGGTTTTCCAGCAGGTATTCGCTCAGCAGTTCGTTCATCTGCTGTTCAACCGCCGATTTCACCTCAGAAGAGACCAGCTTGTCTTTTGTCTGTGAGGAGAATTTCGGATCCGGCACCTTCACGGAGACCACGGCAATCAGGCCTTCACGGGCATCGTCGCCGGTGGCGCTGACTTTCGCTTTTTTGCTGTAGCCTTCTTTGTCCATGTAGGCGTTCAGGGTACGGGTCATCGCCGCGCGGAAGCCCGCAAGGTGCGTACCACCGTCGCGCTGTGGAATGTTGTTGGTAAAGCAGTAGATGTTTTCCTGGAAACCATCGTTCCACTGCAGTGCCACTTCCACGCCGATACCGTCTTTTTCAGTAGAGAAGTAGAAGATATTCGGGTGAATTGGCGTTTTGTTCTTGTTCAGATACTCAACGAACGCCTTGATACCGCCTTCGTAGTGGAAGTGGTCTTCTTTGTTGTCGCGTTTGTCGCGCAGTCGAATCGACACGCCGGAGTTCAGGAACGACAGTTCACGCAGGCGTTTCGCCAGGATCTCGTACTCGAATTCGGTGACGTTGGTGAAGGTTTCAAGGCTCGGCCAGAAACGCACCATGGTACCGGTTTTGTCGGTATCACCGGTAACGGCCAGCGGTGCCTGCGGCACACCATGGGTGTAAATCTGGCGGTGAATTTTGCCTTCGCGCTGGATAACCAGCTCCAGCTTCTGCGACAGGGCGTTTACCACGGATACGCCTACGCCGTGCAGACCGCCGGAAACTTTATAGGAGTTATCATCGAACTTACCGCCTGCGTGCAGAACGGTCATGATCACTTCCGCAGCAGATACGCCCTCTTCCGGGTGAATACCGGTTGGGATGCCACGACCGTCATCGGTAACGGACACGGAGTTGTCCGCATGGATCGTGACCACGATGTCTTTACAGTGACCCGCGAGCGCTTCGTCGATAGCGTTATCTACCACCTCGAATACCATGTGGTGCAGACCGGTGCCGTCATCCGTGTCGCCGATATACATACCCGGGCGCTTACGCACCGCATCCAGTCCTTTCAGGACTTTGATACTGGAGGAGTCATAAGAATTCGACATCAACGTTTCTCGCTCATTTCAACTTGGGTTAATCCGTTATTTTACCCTTTTCCACGGTAAACATCTTCGAATTTTCGTCCGACATGTCCATAACGTGTTCAGCGCTAATGGCGCTGACGAAAACCTGCGACTGCGTGGCTTTTAAGCGGCTGGCAAGTAGCCCGCGCCGCGCGTCGTCAAGTTCCGAGGCAAAATCATCTATCAGGTACAGGCAGCGTCGCCCACTTTCGCGGGTGAGGAATTCCCCCTGCGCCAGGCGCAGCGCGCACATCAGGAGCTTCAGCTGCCCGCGCGACAGCGTGTCTTCCACCGGCGCACCGTCGGCACGAATGCGGAAATCCGCCTTGTGCGGGCCGTGCGCGGTGTAGGTCAACATGCGATCGCGCTCGAAGCTTCTCTCTAACACCTCGGCATAATCCGTCTCTTTTTCCCAGCCACGCTGGAAAGAGAAGGTGAGAGAGAACTCGGGTAAAAACTGTTTGCAGGTATCGGCCATGTCTTCGGCGATACCTGCGCTGTATTCGGCACGCCAGCGGCTGATTTGTTCCGCAAGAGGAATTAATTCCATGTCCCACGGACGCAGCTGGGCGTAGCGCGTGACCTGGCGCAATGCGGCGTTACGCTGTTTAAGCAGACGCTTCAGATTGCTCCAGGCGTTAAAGAAACCGGCTTCATTGTGAAAGCATCCCCAGTCGAGGAACGCTCTTCTGTATTTGGGGCCGCCGTTGAGTAAAGTAAACCCCTCCGGCGTAATCAGCTGCATCGGCATCAGCAGTGCCAGCTCCGCCACCTTGTGGCCGTCGGTGCCGTCGATGCGCACCTTGCTGTCGCCCTGCTTGTCTTTGGTCAGGCCGATGGCGGTTTCCCGCTCGGCGCCCTGCAAGCGCCCATGCAGCACAAACGCATCCTGCTCGTGGCGAATTACGCGACCAATCTGCAAACTGCGAAACGCCCGGCCATGACCGAGCGTATAGATGGCTTCCAGCACGCTGGTTTTGCCGCTGCCGTTCGCGCCAACCAGGAAATTAAAGCCAGGGGATAAAGCGAGATCCGCGCTCTCGATGTTGCGAAAGTCGCGGATCAACAGACGGGTGAGCGACATTACAGTCTCATTGGCATGACAACATAAGCAGCCGACTGTGATGCGGCATCTTCAATCTGTACGCTCGAAACGGAGTCAGTCAGCAGGATGCGAACGTTCTCGCATTTCAGTGCATTCAGCACATCCAGCACATAGCTGACGTTGAAGCCGATTTCCATCTCAGCCCCGGCGTAGGTGACGTCCAGAATCTCTTCTGCCTCTTCCTGCTCCGGGTTGTTGGCGGTGATTTTGATCTGGTTTTCACTCACGTACAGACGTACGCCGCGGAATTTCTCGTTGGAGAGAATAGCGGCGCGCGCGAACGCCTGCTTGAGGATGTCGCAACCTGCCTCCAGCGTTTTGTCCGGGTTCTTCGGCAATACGCGGCGATAATCCGGGAAACGTCCGTCTACCAGCTTCGATGTGAAGACAAAATCGCCCACGTGGGCACGAATATTGTTGCTACCGATCTGCACGCGCAGCGGGGTGTCGCCGCCGTCGAGCATACGCATCAGTTCAATTACGCCTTTACGCGGTACGATCACCGAATGGTTTGGCAGTGAATCGCCAATCGGCATAGAACAGACCGCCAGACGGTGACCGTCTGTAGCCACGGTACGCAGCTCTTCACCTTCGGTTTCGAACAGCATGCCGTTTAAGTAGTAACGAACGTCCTGATGCGCCATGGAGAACTGTGTGGCTTCAATCAGACGCTTCATCGTCGCCTGCGGCAGGGTAAATTCAACTTCGCTCTGCCAGTCATCCAGGTTCGGGAAGTCCGCAGCGGGCAACGTGGAGAGGGAGAAACGGCTGCGGCCAGAGCGCACCAGCATGCGGTCGCCCTCCAGCTGCACGGCGATTTCAGCGCCTTCCGGCAGCCCACGGCAAATATCAAAGAATTTACGTGCCGGAACCGTGGTCGCGCCCGCGTCGTGCGGCTGAGTCAGCGTAACGCGCGCGATCATTTCCATTTCCAGATCTGTGCCGGTCAGCGACAGCGTACCGTCAGCGACCTGAAGCAGCAGGTTTCCAAGAATAGGCAGCGTAGGGCGGCCGCCTAATGGGCCACTCACCTGTTGCAGCGGTTTTAATAAATGTTCACGTTCAACGGTAAATTTCATAGCGTCACGATGATAATGTTCTGATTAAATTGGAAAAATCTTCTTTTATGTCGTGGCTTTCTTCGCGTAACTGCTCAATCTTGCGACAGGCGTGCAGCACGGTCGTATGGTCACGTCCACCAAACGCATCACCGATTTCCGGCAGGCTGTGGTTGGTGAGCTCTTTTGCCAGCGCCATCGCCATCTGACGCGGACGCGCCACCGAGCGGGAACGACGTTTAGACAGTAAATCTGCCACTTTGATCTTGTAGTACTCAGCCACCGTCTTCTGAATATTGTCGATGGTGACCAGTTTTTCCTGCAATGCCAACAAATCGCGCAGCGCTTCACGCACAAAATCGATGGTGATCGCACGACCGGTAAAATTGGCGTTGGCGATAACGCGGTTCAGTGCCCCTTCCAGCTCACGAACGTTGGAACGCAGGCGCTTGGCAATAAAGAACGCCACTTCACCCGGCAGGCGAATGTCGTTCTCGTCGGCTTTTTTCATCAGGATCGCGACGCGGGTTTCCAGCTCCGGCGGCTCGATCGCCACGGTCAGGCCCCAGCCGAAGCGGGATTTGAGACGATCTTCAACGCCGTTGATCTCTTTTGGATAACGATCCGAGGTCAAAATGATCTGCTGATTGCCTTCCAGCAGGGCGTTAAAGGTGTGGAAAAACTCTTCCTGCGATCGTTCTTTATTGGCAAAGAACTGGATGTCATCGATCAGCAGCGCATCAACGGAACGGTAGTAGCGTTTAAACTCTTCGATCGCATTGTTTTGCAGGGCTTTTACCATGTCCTGAACGAAGCGTTCGGAGTGCATATACACTACTTTGGCATTGGGCTTACGCGCCATAATGCCGTTGCCCACCGCATGCAGCAGGTGCGTTTTACCGAGACCCGTGCCGCCATAAAGGAACAGCGGGTTGTAGGCACCACCGGGATTATCGGCAACCTGGCGGGCCGCCGCGCGCGCCAGCTGGTTCGACTTACCTTCAACGAAGTTATCGAACGTGTGTTTCACGTTAACATTAGAGCGGTAGGTAGGCTCAGCGGGGGCCGGAACGTTATCCCAGCCCTGACGAGCCGGTGCAACGCGAGGCGCTGGAGCGGGCGCCGCCTGTGCAGGGGCTGCCACATTGACAACTTCACGAACGGTTTGGGTGACCGGCTTTGTGCCCACTTCAAAACGCAGCTGTGGGGCATCTGACCCGCAGAAATCGTTCAGCAGTCCATTGATGTTATTAAGGTATTTATCCCTTACCCAATCGAGCACGAAACGGTTTGGCGCGTACAAAGCCAGCGTGTTATCGCTCAGTTCCGCCTGCAATGGGCGGATCCACATACTGAATTCTGTGGCTGGTAACTCATCCTGCAATCGGGCAAGACACTGCTGCCAAAGCGAAAGTGACACGGCGGACTCCACTCGAACAATAAAAGAAAACTATTGAATATTCATGATTGTTGGCGCACATCGACATGACCCCATCAGGGTGATGTGCGAACCGCTATCTGCGGTTATACACGCTATCGTTGATACAGCCTGAACGATGTTGTGTTTATGTCCGGCCAGGATCGCTGGATCCCGATCAGGACCGCGGATCATAGCCTAAACTGAGCCAGAGATCTTCTGTTTCTCACAGATTCTTCCCGATTTATCCACAGGAAGATCCGGAATCGGGTAAGTGTAAACGATCCTGACGCGAGTGCCTCGCGATTTAGGCCGCATATTGGAAAATTTAATGAGCACAGACAATTTTGGGCTTAAATGATCTAACGAAGATCCAGGAGGATCCTTGCGCTTTGTTGGCGAGCCCGTATAATCCTCGACCCGGCGCGTGATGCTCATCTTCCTGCGTCGTTCGTTGCTCATTTTCCACGCGAAATAGTGCGGAAATACGCAGGGATTTAAGGAAAGAGAATTGACTCCGGAGTGTACAATTATTACAATCCGGCCTCTTTAATCACCCACGCTGAGGCGTTAGTCGTTCGAATCTCGTTCGGGTATACGCAAAAGTCAGTGAATTTATTCAAGTTTAGGTAGAAATCGCCATGAAACGCACTTTTCAACCGTCTGTACTGAAGCGCAACCGTTCTCACGGCTTCCGTGCTCGTATGGCTACTAAAAATGGTCGTCAGGTTCTGGCACGTCGTCGTGCTAAAGGCCGCGCTCGTCTGACCGTTTCCAAGTAATAAAGCTAACCCCTGAGTGGTTAAGCTCGCATTTCCCAGGGAGTTACGTTTGTTAACTCCCACTCATTTCACTTTCGTCTTCCAGCAGCCACTACGGGCTGGCACGCCGCAAATCACCATCCTCGGCCGCCAAAATTCGCTGGGGCATCCCCGCATCGGTCTCACAGTCGCCAAGAAAAACGTTAAGCGTGCGCATGAACGCAACCGGATTAAACGTCTGACGCGTGAAAGCTTCCGTTTACGTCAGCACGAACTGCCTTCAATGGATTTCGTGGTGGTGGCTAAAAAAGGGGTTGCCGACCTCGATAACCGTGCTCTCTCGGAAGCGTTGGAAAAATTATGGCGCCGCCACTGTCGCCTGGCTCGCGGGTCCTGATAGCCCTCATTCGGGTCTATCAACGCCTGATTAGTCCGCTACTCGGGCCACATTGCCGTTTCACGCCAACATGCTCAAGCTACGGAATTGAGGCATTGCGCAGGTTTGGAGTGATAAAAGGCAGTTGGTTGACGGTGAAACGCGTATTAAAATGCCACCCTTTACACCCAGGTGGAGACGACCCCGTCCCTCCAGGACCTTTTGATACCAGAGAACACTAACGATGGATTCGCAACGCAATCTTCTTATCATCGCTTTGTTGTTCGTGTCTTTCATGATCTGGCAGGCATGGGAGCAGGATAAAAATCCTCAACCCCAGCAGCAGACCACGCAGACCACGACCACCGCAGCGGGTAGCGCCGCCGACCAGGGCGTACCGGCCAGTGGCCAGGGGAAACAGATTACGGTTAAGACCGATGTGCTTGAGCTGACTATCAACACCCGTGGTGGTGATGTTGAGCAGGCGCTGCTGTTGACCTACCCGAAAGAGCTGAAGTCTACCGAACCGTTCCAGTTACTGGAAACCACGCCTGAGTTTATCTACCAGGCACAGAGCGGCCTGACCGGTCGTGATGGCCCGGATAACCCGGCGAACGGTGCGCGTCCACTGTATAACGTCGAGAATGACACCTTTGTGCTGGCTGATGGTCAGAACGAACTGGTTATTCCGATGACCTACACCGACGCGGCAGGCAACACCTTCACCAAAACCTTCACCCTGAAACGCGGTGAATATGCGGTGAACGTGGGCTACAGCGTACAGAACACCGGTGCGAAACCGCTGGAAATCTCTACCTTTGGTCAGCTGAAGCAGTCCATCAATCTGCCGTCTCACCGTGACACCGGAAGCAGCAACTTTGCGCTGCATACCTTCCGTGGCGCGGCTTACTCCACGCCAGATACTAAGTACGAGAAATACAAATTCGACACCATTGCCGATAACGAAAACCTGAACGTCAGCTCTAAAGGCGGTTGGGTCGCAATGCTGCAACAGTATTTCGCGACGGCGTGGGTACCGAATAACGACGGTACGAACAACTTCTACACCGCGAACCTCGGCAACGGTATTGCAGCCATCGGCTACAAATCTCAGCCGGTTCTGGTGCAGCCGGGTCAAACCGGTAAGCTGGCAAGCACCCTGTGGGTCGGCCCGGAAATCCAGGACAAAATGGCTGCCGTTGCGCCGCACCTGGATCTGACCGTTGATTACGGTTGGTTGTGGTTCATCTCTCAGCCGCTGTTTAAGCTGCTGAAGTTCATCCACAGCTTCCTGGGTAACTGGGGCTTCTCCATCATCGTTATCACCTTTATCGTTCGTGGCATCATGTACCCGCTGACTAAAGCGCAGTACACCTCCATGGCGAAGATGCGTATGCTACAGCCGAAGATTCAGGCTATGCGTGAGCGTCTGGGCGATGACAAACAGCGTCAGAGCCAGGAGATGATGGCCCTGTATAAAGCAGAAAAAGTGAACCCACTGGGTGGTTGCTTCCCGCTGCTGATTCAGATGCCAATCTTCCTTGCGCTGTACTACATGCTGATGGGTTCCGTTGAGCTGCGCCACGCGCCGTTCGCCCTGTGGATCCATGACCTGTCCGCACAGGACCCGTACTACATCCTGCCGATCCTGATGGGCGTGACGATGTTCTTCATCCAGAAGATGTCTCCGACCACCGTGACTGACCCGATGCAGCAGAAGATCATGACCTTTATGCCGGTCATCTTCACCGTGTTCTTCCTGTGGTTCCCGTCAGGTCTGGTGCTGTACTATATCGTCAGCAACCTGGTGACCATCATCCAGCAGCAGCTGATTTACCGTGGTCTGGAAAAACGTGGCCTGCATAGCCGCGAAAAGAAAAAGTCCTGATTCGGTAACTTAACGCTAAAATAAGGGCGGTCGATTGACCGCCTTTTTTATTTGTATTGAACGAGAGCAACCATGAGCCATAACGACACTATCGTCGCCCAGGCAACCCCACCGGGACGCGGTGGTGTAGGCATTCTGCGCATCTCCGGCCTGAAGGCGCGTGAGGTGGCCGAAGCGGTGCTGGGTAAACTGCCAAAGCCGCGCTACGCTGATTATCTGCCATTTAAAGATGCCGACGGCACCTCGCTGGACCAGGGCATTGCGCTGTGGTTCCCCGGCCCAAACTCTTTTACTGGCGAAGACGTGCTGGAGCTTCAGGGTCACGGCGGCCCGGTGATCCTCGACCTGCTGTTAAAACGTATTCTGACCCTGCCTGGCCTGCGCATTGCGAAGCCGGGTGAGTTCTCCGAGCGTGCCTTCCTGAACGATAAGCTCGACCTGGCTCAGGCCGAAGCGATTGCCGACCTGATCGACGCCAGTTCCGAACAGGCAGCCCGCTCCGCGCTGAACTCGTTGCAGGGGGCATTTTCCGCACGCGTGAATCACCTTGTGGAAGCACTTACTCACCTGCGAATCTATGTTGAAGCGGCTATCGACTTCCCGGACGAGGAGATTGACTTCCTTTCTGACGGCAAAATCGAAGCCCAGCTCAACCAGGTGATGAACGATCTGGATGCCGTTCGCGCCGAAGCGCGCCAGGGCAGCCTGCTGCGTGAGGGCATGAAGGTGGTCATTGCTGGTCGCCCCAACGCCGGGAAATCAAGCCTGCTGAACGCCCTGGCGGGCCGTGAAGCGGCGATCGTGACCGACATAGCCGGTACCACCCGCGATGTTCTGCGCGAGCATATCCATATCGACGGCATGCCGCTGCACATCATCGATACCGCTGGCCTGCGCGATGCGAGCGATGAAGTCGAGCGTATCGGTATCGAACGCGCCTGGCAGGAGATCGAGCAGGCCGACCGCGTGCTGTTTATGGTGGACGGAACCACAACCGACGCCGTTGACCCGGCAGAAATCTGGCCAGACTTTATCGCCCGTCTCCCGGCCAAACTGCCGATCACCGTGGTGCGCAATAAGGCCGACGTTACCGGCGAAACGCTGGGCATCAGCGATGTGAATGGTCACTCACTTATTCGCCTGTCGGCCCGTACCGGGGAAGGCGTGGAAGCCCTGCGTAACCATCTCAAACAGAGCATGGGCTTCGACACCAGTATGGAGGGCGGCTTCCTGGCGCGTCGTCGTCACTTGCAGGCGCTGGAAGAGGCGGCTCGCCACCTTGAGCAGGGCAAAGCCCAGCTGATCGGCGCTTGGGCCGGCGAGCTGCTGGCGGAAGAACTGCGTCTGGCGCAGCAGAACCTGAGCGAGATCACCGGGGAGTTTACGTCGGACGATCTGCTTGGACGAATTTTCTCAAGCTTCTGTATTGGTAAGTAATTCCCGATAGAACATGGTGATTTCCTCCAGGGAAATCACCATTGTCCCAATGGCAACTCGCTTAATCCCCCCATGCCCCCTATCCTGCTTGCCTGCATCTATGGGGGATTTATGGCTCGTTTTCTGTTTTGTAGTTTCGCATTAGTTCTGCTGTATCCGTCCGGTATTGATATGTATCTGGTGGGGCTACCGCATATTGCCCGCGATCTGGGTGCCAGCGAGGCGCAACTGCACATCGCGTTTTCGGCCTACCTCGCGGGAATGGCGTCGTCGATGGTATTTGCCGGGAAAATCGCGGACAGAGCCGGCCGTCAACCCGTCGCCATTACGGGGGCGGTTATCTTTACGCTGGCATCGGTACTGTGTTCAATGGCTCAGGAAAGCACAATGTTCCTGTCAGGGCGCTTTATCCAGGGCATTGGCGCGGGCGGCTGTTACGTGGTGGCGTTTGCCATTCTGCGCGATACCTTGAGCGCCCAGCGCCGCGCCAGGGTGCTGTCGATGCTGAACGGCATTACCTGCATCATCCCGGTGCTGGCACCGGTTGTAGGCTACCTGATCATGCTGAAATTTCCATGGCAGAGCCTTTTCTGGACTATGGCCACAATGGGCGCCATCGTCTTTATACTGTCCGTGACGGTGTTGAAAGAGACCCATCCCGGTTCGCAGCAGACGCACCACGCTGCTACCATTCATCCGGCTGAAAAGCTTCTGAATCGCTTTTTCCTGAGCCGCCTGGCCATCATCACGCTCAGCGTGGCGGTGATCCTCACCTATGTAAACGTTTCCCCGGTGTTACTGATGGAGACGATAGGCTTCGATCGCGGTGAGTATTCGACGGTGATGGCGCTCAATGCGATGGTCAGCATGGCGGTTTCATTCTCGATGCCCTTTGCGCTCAATATCTTCCGCCAGCGCACGCTGATGCTCGCTTCACAGACGCTGTTTCTCGCCGCAGGCGTAATTCTGGCGACCGCCACCTCACATGCGCTGATGCTGGTGGGTATGACCCTGATCTGCGCCGGATTCTCCGGCGGCTTCGGCGTGGCGATGAGTCAGGCGCTTGGCCCGTTCTCACTGCGGGCAGGCGTGGCAAGCTCGGTGCTGGGCATTGCGCAGGTCTGCGGTTCGTCGCTGTGGATTTGGCTGGCGGCGGTGATCGGCCTTAACGCGCTGAATATGCTGATCGGGGTTCTGATTGGCTGTAGCATACTCTGCATTACCTTACTTATGGTCATCCAGCCCGCGGCGCACTATGAAGAAGCCCATCAGCAGTCTCGATCTTAATCTTTTACTTTGCCTGCAGTTGTTGTTGCAGGAGCGCAGCGTCACCAAAGCCGCGAAGCGAATGAACGTGACGCCGTCCGCAGTGAGTAAATCGCTGGCGAAGCTGCGCGACTGGTTCGACGATCCGCTGTTTGTGAAAACGCCTTTAGGGCTACTGCCCACGCCGCTAACGGTGAGTCTGGAACAGGATCTGGCCGACTGGATGCAGATTGGCAATCAGATCGTCGATAAATTCCACCATAGCTCTCCAGGCGGGCTCAAGTTTGTGCTCGCCGCCGAAACGCCGCTGATGCTGATTCGCTTTAACACCCTGCTGGAGCAGGTGAATGAGCGCTACCCACAGGCGACGGTGAAGTTGCGCCAGTGGGATTATGATTCGCTGGACGCCATTACACGCGGGGAGGTCGATCTCGGTTTTACCGGCCGCGAAACGCACCCGCGCTCCCGCGAGCTGCTAAAGCTGATGCCGTGGTTTATTGACTACGAAATCCTGTTCAGCGACCGTCCGTGCGTCTATCTGCGAGAAGATCATCCGGCACTTCACGAAGCGTGGAACCTTGAGACGTTTCTGCGCTACCCGCATATCAGCATCTTCTGGGAGCGCAGCGATACCTGGGCGCTTGATGAAGTGCTAAAAGAGATGGGCCGCGAGCGCAACGTCGCCATGAGCCTGCCCGGCTTTGAACAGTCGATGTTTATGGCGGCTCAGCCGGACCACAACTACATTGCCACTGCGCCCTACTACTGCCATCACTACAATCAACTCCACCAGCGTAATCTGGTCTGCCTTCCCATTCCCATCGATGAGGCGCAGGCAGAAAAGCTGACCGTACCCTTCACGCTAATCTGGCATAAGCGGAACAGCCATAATCCGAAAATTATCTGGCTGCGCGAAACTATAAAAGCCCTGTATACCGCGCCAGGTCAGGTTTTTGCCTAAGATAATGTAAAGTTCGGTCCTCAGGCTTCTCTTATTTCTATTTACTGATTAAAACAGAAGCTGAGTTAAGCGATAATCATGTAACCGTTTAACCGACTACGACCATTATCAGGGAGCGAAAAATGGCTACGCACTTTGCACGAGGAACATTAACGGAAGGGCATCTCGTATCGGCCAGAATTTCTTCAGCCTGTCACAGTGAGGCGCTCAAACTACCTGAACACCGCAGGACGCGGTTTTTAGCCTCCAGAGCGCTCCTCGCAGAACTGCTTTTTATGCTGTACGGCACCAGCGAACTACCGGACATACTCACCCAGCCAGAAGGTCGCCCGGTTTTTGCGGACCCGGCACTCCCCCATTTTTCCATTGCGTACACTGGCAACATTGTTGGCGTCGCGCTGACGACTGAAGGTGATTGCGGCCTGGATATGGAGCTGCAACGCGTCACGCGCAGCTTCCATGGTGCTAACGCGCTCGATGAATACCCGCTCTCCAGCAATGAAAAGCTGTGGATACGTAACCAGAACGATCCCGTTGAAGCCAGAGCGCAGCTCATCACCCTTCGCCAGAGCATCCGTAAACTGAGCGGCGCGGCATCAGACGACGCCAGCCTGTTGCAGCTGCTTCCCGGCTCCGGACGCCTGCGTGCCGCGAAAGCCTCGCTGGTAGAGGCGCTCAGCGACGCTGAGGACGTACTGATCTGGTCCGTTGCGGTGAGCCCCGCCATCGAACGGCTGAAAATCTGGGAGTTTGACAGTATTCGCGGTTGGCGTAGTCTTCCGGATGTACCTGAGCGCGCCAACGAGCCCGCCGCGCGCCTGATGCGATTAACCAGTTTACCGGCAGAAAAAGCATACACCCATAGCTGATCCGTCCAGGGTCATCATGATGAAACAGGAGTAATCATGTCTGATACGTTGAAAGTTGTTACGTTACTGGGAAGCCTGCGCAAAGGTTCGTTTAACGGGATGGTAGCGCGCACGCTGCCACAGCTGGCGCCTGCGGGAATGGAGATCAGCGCCCTGCCGTCTATTGGCGACATCCCGCTTTATGATGCTGACGTTCAGCAGGAAGAAGGGTTCCCGCACAGCGTGGAGGCGATAGCCGAGCAGATCCGTCAGGCTGATGGTGTAGTGATTGTAACGCCAGAATATAACTACTCGGTTCCGGGGGGTCTGAAGAACGCGATTGACTGGTTATCCCGTTTACCGGAGCAGCCGCTGTCAGGCAAACCGGTGCTGATCCAGACCAGCTCAATGGGCGCCATCGGCGGTGCGCGCTGCCAGTATCACCTGCGACAGATCCTGGTGTTCCTGGATGCGATGGTGATGAACAAGCCGGAATTTATGGGCGGCGTGATTCAGAACAAAGTCGACCCGCAGACGGGTGAAGTGGTGGATCAGAGTACGCGTGATCATCTCTCTGGTCAGTTGACTGCGTTTGGGGATTATATTAAGCGGGTTAAAAGCTGATAAAAAAGCCCGGTGGCGCTAGCGCTTACCGGGCCTACACTCGTCAGTAGGTCAGGTAAGCGAAGCGCCACCTGACACCACAAACCGCACCTTAGTGCGCGTCAATAAACACAATCTTGAGCACAAACAGCAGCGCCACAATCATCACGCACGGGCTGAGTTCGCGGAAACGGCCGGTACCGATCTTCATCACACAGTACGAGATAAAGCCCAGCGCGATACCTTCGGTGATCGAGAAGCTGAACGGCATCATCACCGCGGTAATAAACGCCGGAACGGCTTCCGTCAGATCTTCCCACTTCACGCGCGCCAGGCTCGAGGTCATCAGCACGCCGACGTAGATCAGCGCGCCAGCTGCCGCGTACGGTGGCACCATCCCCGCCAGCGGAGAGAGGAAGATCACCAGCAGGAACAGCAGACCCACGACTACCGCCGTCAGGCCAGTACGGCCGCCCACGGACACGCCGGAAGAGGATTCAATGTAAGCGGTAACAGACGAGGTGCCGATGAAAGAACCCGCAACGGACGAGATGCTATCCACATACAGCGCCTGCTTCATGCGCGGGAATTTGCCTTTCTCGTCCGCCAGACCCGCTTTGTCCGTCACGCCAATCAGCGTACCGGAGGAGTCAAACAGGTTGACCAGCATGAAGGAGAAAATCACTCCGGCCAGACCCAGGTTCAGCGAGCCCGCCAGATCAACGTGACCAATCACGGTAGAAACGCTCGGTGGCGCAGAGACAATACCGCTGTAATGCACGTCACCCAGCATCCAGCCCAGCAGCGTGGTCACGATGATAGAGACCAGCACCGCAGCGTGGATGTTACGCGACGCCAGGATCGCGATAATAAAGAAGCCCAGCACGCCCAGCAGCACGCTGTGAGAGGTCAGGTTACCAATGCTCACCAGCGTTTCCGGGTTCGCCACGATTACGCCAGCGTTTTTCAGCCCCATCATGCCGATAAACAGACCGATACCGCTGGTGATGCCCACGCGAAGGCTCACGGGAATGTTCGCAATCATCCAGTAGCGCACACGGAAGATGGTCAGCAGCAGCAGGCCGACCGCGCCCCAGAAAATAGCGCCCATCCCGACCTGCCACGGCAGGCCCATCGCCTGAACCACCACGAACGCAAAGAACGCATTCAGACCCATTGCCGGGGCCAGCGCCACGGGCAGATTAGCGAAAACGCCCATCAGGATGCTGCCAAGGGCCGCGATCAGACAGGTGGTAACAAAGACGGCGCTGGTGTCCATGCCAGCCACGCCCAGAATTTGCGGGTTAACGAAAACGATATAGACCATCGTCAGGAAGGTAGTAAAACCGGCGATCACTTCGGTGCGTGCCGTTGTGCCGTGCTCGCGCAGTTTGAACACGCGCTCAAGCAGCCCCTGACCAGATGTCTGGGTAGTGTGTTGTTGACTCATCATCAATTTCCGAACAAGGAGGGAAAATTCGTCGCTATCCTATACCAAAATGCGACAATAGTGGCGGTTACGGGATACTTTTTTCATTGATTTTGCTTATACGGCAACGATTGCGTCTCGTTAAACTGTCGTACGTAAACGTTAAACTTGTTAAAAGGGAAAGGCATGTCCGGAATTGAAGCGGTATTTTTCGACTGTGACGGTACGCTGGTCGACAGTGAGGTCATTTGTTCCCGCGCGTATGTCGCCATGTTCCAGGAATTTGGCATTACGCTCGATCTCGAAGAGGTGTTTAAACGCTTTAAGGGCGTGAAGCTGTACGAGATCATCGACATCATTAACGAAGAGCACGGGGTGGATCTGGCGAAAGCGGATCTGGAACCGGTGTACCGCGCCGAGGTCGCACGCCTCTTCGACGCCGAGCTGGAAGTTATCGCCGGCGCTAACGCGCTGCTGGATGCGATGACGGTGCCGATCTGCGTGGTCTCTAACGGCCCGGTCAGCAAAATGCAGCACTCCCTCGGCAAGCTGGACATGTTGCACCACTTCCCGGAAAAACTGTTCAGCGGCTACGATATCCAGCGCTGGAAGCCGGATCCGGCATTGATGTTCCACGCGGCGAAGGCGATGAACGTCAACGTGGAGAACTGCATCCTGGTGGATGACTCGTCTGCGGGTGCGCAGTCGGGGATTGATGCGGGGATGGAGGTGTTTTACTTCTGCGCCGATCCGCACAACAAGCCGATCGATCATCCAAAAGTGACGATCTTTACAGACCTGGCGCAGCTGCCGGAACTGTGGAAGGCGCGCGGGTGGGATATTACTCGCTGAAAAAACAAAGCCGGATGGCGCTAACGCTTATCCGGCCTACAAGGATCGTAGGGCGGGTAAGCGATAGCGCCACCCGCCACACACATCACTCTTTCGGATCTTTACCCGCCAGCAGCTTGTCCAGCTCGTCGCCGCCCACGTGACGGAAATCCTGTCCCTTCACGAAGTAGAAGATGTATTCGCAAATGTTCTGGCAGCGGTCGCCAATACGCTCAATTGAGCGCGCGCAGAACAGCGCGGTCAGCACGCTTGGAATGGTACGGGAATCTTCCATCATGTAGGTCATTAGCTGACGCACTATGCCTTCGTATTCCTGGTCAACTTTCTTATCTTCACGGTAGATACGGACCGCTTCGTCCAGATCCATGCGCGCGAAAGCGTCCAGCACATCGTGCAGCATCTGCACGGTGTGGCGACCGAGAGACTCCAGGCTCACCAGCAGCGGCTGGTGCTGCTGGGAGAATTTCTCCAGCGCGGTGCGGCAGATTTTATCCGCCACGTCACCAATACGCTCCAGCTCGGCGATAGTTTTGATGATCGCCATTACCAGACGCAGGTCGCTCGCGGTTGGCTGACGCTTGGCAATGATGCGCACGCACGCTTCGTCGATGGCGACTTCCATCATATTGACGTTGTGATCGCCTTCGATAACGCGCTTCGCCAGCTCGCTGTCCTGGTTGTGCATTGCCGTAATCGCATCAGAAAGCTGCTGCTCGACCATGCCGCCCATGGTCATCACCTGGGTGCGAATGCTTTCCAGCTCTGCGTTAAACTGGCCGGAAATGTGTTTATTAAGATTGAGGTTGTCCATGGTTTCTCCACATGCACTAAGGCAAATCAACCGTAGCGGCCAGTAATATAATCTTCGGTTTGTTTCTTCGCAGGACGGGTGAACAGCGCGTCCGTATCGCTGAACTCAATCAACTCGCCCAGGTACATAAACGCCGTGTGGTCAGAACAACGGGCAGCCTGCTGCATGTTGTGAGTGACGATCACCACGGTGTAATCCTGCTTCAGCTCGGTGATCAGCTCTTCGATACGCCCGGTTGAGATCGGGTCAAGGGCTGAGCACGGCTCATCCAGCAGCAAGACTTCCGGGCGAATGGCGATACCGCGCGCAATGCACAGACGCTGCTGCTGTCCACCGGAGAGAGAGTACCCGCTCTGGTGAAGTTTATCTTTGGTTTCGTTCCATAATGCGGCCTTGGTCAATGCCCACTGCACGCGCTCGTCCATATCCGCACGGGAGAGCTTCTCAAACAGACGCACACCAAAGGCGATGTTGTCATAGATCGACATCGGGAACGGCGTGGGTTTCTGGAACACCATCCCCACTTTCGCACGCAGCAGGGCGATATCCTGGGTATTGGTCAGGATGTTGTCACCGTCCAGCAGAATTTCACCTTCTGCGCGCTGCTCCGGATAGAGCGAATACATTTTGTTAAAGGTGCGCAGCAGCGTGGATTTACCACAGCCAGACGGACCGATAAATGCCGTGACCTGGTTCTTCGCGATATCCAGGTTGATATTCTTCAGGGCATGGAATTTGCCGTAGTAGAAGTTCAAATCACGAACCTGAATCTTACCCGGGGCAGTATCAACCATACTCATTGACTCATTTCCTCATTCGGCGCCGCGATGTGCCGCGCCGTAAAAATTTAACCGTGTTTCTGCTTCGCGAAAATGACGCGCGCCAGAATGTTCAGCAACAGTACGCAAAGGGTGATGATCAGCACCCCGGCCCAGGCCAGCTGCTGCCATTCCGCGAATGGGCTCATCGCAAATTTAAAGATCGTCACCGGCAGGTTGGCGATCGGCTGCATCATGTCCGTACTCCAGAACTGGTTGGAGAGGGCGGTAAACAGCAGCGGTGCGGTTTCACCAGCGATACGGGCGATAGCCAGCAGGATACCGGTCATGATCCCCGAGACGGACGCTTTCAGGGTGATCGCCGAAATCATTTTCCATTTCGGCGTGCCCAGCGCGTAAGCCGCTTCACGCAGGCTGTCCGGCACCAGTTTCAGCATGTTTTCAGTGGTACGAATAACGATAGGCACCTGCAACAGCGCCAGCGCAATCACACCCGCCCAGCCGGAGAAGTGTTCCATTTGCGCCACCACGATGGTGTAAACAAACAGACCTACCACAATCGACGGGGCAGAAAGCAGAATGTCGTTAATAAAGCGGATGACTTCAGCGATCCAGGACTTGCGGCCATACTCCGCCAGATAGATACCCGCCATGATGCCCAACGGCGTACCGAAAACGGTCGCCCACAGGATCAGCAGGCCGCTGCCCGCCAGGGCGTTTGCCAGACCACCACCCGCCGTGTTTGGCGGCGGCGTCATCTCGGTGAACAGCGCCAGGGACATTCCATCAATACCACGGGTGATGGTGGACATCAGGATCCAGATCAGCCAGAACAGGCCGAACGCCATCGTGGCCATGGAAAGCGTCAGCGCAATGCGGTTTTTAATCCGGCGCTTTGACTGCATTTTGCGACGAGATTCCGCAAGCTGAGCGGTGTTTTGCATGTCGAGAGTCGCCATTAGCGTGCCCCCTCGTTTTTAGCCAGACGCATAATCATCAGCTTGGAGATAGCCAGCACAATAAAGGTAATAACAAACAGGATCAGGCCCAGTTCCATCAGCGCTGCGACGTGCAGCCCGGATTCCGCTTCGGCAAATTCGTTCGCCAGCGCAGAGGTAATACTGTTCCCCGGCATGTAGAGCGACACGCTGTCGAGCTGGTAGGTGTTGCCGATGATAAAGGTCACCGCCATGGTTTCACCCAGCGCGCGGCCTAAGCCCAGCATGATGCCGCCGATCACCCCATTTTTGGTGAACGGAAGGACGATGCGCCAGATAACCTCCCAGGTGGTGCAGCCGATGCCGTAGGCCGACTCTTTCATCATCACCGGGGTTTGTTCGAAGACATCGCGCATGACCGCCGCAATGTACGGAATAATCATGATGGCGAGGATCACGCCAGCCGCCAGAATACCGATACCGAATGCCGGGCCAGAGAACAGGGCCCCCACAAACGGAACGGCGGAGAGAACATTACCCACCGGCTCCTGGAAGTACGTCGCAAACAGCGGAGCAAAGATAAACAGGCCCCACATGCCGTAAACGATACTTGGGATGGCCGCCAGCAGTTCAATGGCGATACCCAACGGACGTCGCAGCCAGCCCGGCGCCAGCTCCGTCAGGAACAGGGCAATACCGAAGCTTACCGGCACCGCAATCAGCAGAGCGATAAAAGAGGTCACCAGCGTGCCGTAAATCGGCACCAGCGCACCGTAGATATCGTTCGGCGCATCCCACTCTTTGGTCCACAGGAAGGCGAAACCAAATTTTTGAATGCTCGGCCAGGAGGAGAAAATGAGGGACACGATAATGCCGCCCAGCAGCAATAGCACAATCAGCGCAGCCAGTTTCACCAGCGCGCTGAAAATCATGTCACCTTTTTTACCCGGAGGGTTAAATGCAGGCTTGGTTGCAGCCATAAATTACTCTTCTTTATGAGACGTCTTACGAATATGCCCGGTGGCGCTGGCGCTTACCGGGCCTACAGGATGAACCGTAGGGCGGGATCGCTGCGCGCCACCCGCCATCTTCGTCAAAAATATCCTGTTAGTACAGCGCTTTACCGCTGCTGTCTTTCACGTTGGTTTTCCATGCAGCACGGATCTGCTCAACCACGCTGTCTGGCAGGCTGGCGTAATCCAGGTCATTCGCCTGTTTGCCGCCGTTTTTGTATGCCCAGTCGAAGAACTTCAGCACTTCAGCACCCTGCTCAGGCTTCTTCTGCTCTTTGTGGACCAGAATGAAGGTGGTAGACGTGATAGGCCATGCATCGTCGCCTTTCTGGTTGGTCAGGTCCTGCGCGAAGGATTTGCTCCAGTCAGCGCCTTTTGCGGCGTTAGCGAAGTTCTCTTCGGTCGGGCTAACCGGTTTGCCGTCAGCAGAAACCAGTTTGGTGTAAGCCAGGTTGTTCTGCTTCGCGTAAGCGTACTCTACATAGCCGATAGAGCCAGGCAGACGCTGTACGAAGGCAGCGATACCGTCGTTGCCTTTACCGCCCAGACCGGTTGGCCAGTTAACGGTAGAGCCGGAACCGACTTTAGATTTCCACTCTTCGTTCACTTTCGCCAGGTAGCTGGTGAACACGAAAGAGGTACCAGAGCCGTCAGCACGACGAACCACCGCGATATTCTGCGAAGGCAGCTTAACGCCCGGGTTCAGTTTCGTGATGGCTTCGTCATCCCATTTTTTGATTTTGCCCAGATAGATATCACCCAGGGTTTTGCCGTCCAGCACCAGCTCGCCTGATTTCAGGCCAGGAATGTTAACAGCCAGCACAACGCCGCCGATCACGGTCGGGAACTGGAACAGGCCTTCCTGATTCAGTTTCTCATCAGACAGCGGAGCGTCGGATGCGCCGAAATCAACGGTATTCGCGGTAATTTGTTTTACGCCACCGGAGGAGCCGATACCCTGATAGTTGACCTTGTTACCGGTCTCTTTCTGGTAGGTATCCGCCCATTTGGCATACACCGGCGCAGGGAAGGTTGCACCAGCGCCAGTCAGGCTTGCTGCTGCGAAAGCAGAGAAAGCGCTCAGAGATAAGGTCGCGGCGACAACAGTTGCGACAGTGGTACGCATAACTTTCATAATGTCTCCTGCAAGGATTTCGTAAATCATTGTTTAAGTGGCTACGATGAGCAAAATAGGACAAACAGGTGACAGATAAATGTACGAAATATGACAGTTTTATGACAAAGAAAATTTCACTTAAAAATAAGCAAAAATCCATAGTTAAATCATAAACTTAATGATTATTATGACAGCTTGTTTTCAGTAATATTTTCTTTATGTGACACTGATAAAATAGCTGAAAATGACGGATTGTCATAAAAAAAGGCTCCACCGGATGGTGGAGCCTGGAAGGATTATTCTACGGTAACGGACTTCGCCAGATTTCGCGGCTGGTCAACGTCGGTGCCTTTGATCAGCGCGACGTGGTAAGCCAGCAGTTGCAGCGGTACGGTGTAGAAGATCGGCGCAATCACTTCTTCCACATGCGGCATCTCGATGATGTGCATGTTGTCGCTGCTGGCGAAACCGGCATCTTTATCCGCAAAGACGTACAGTACACCACCACGGGCGCGCACCTCTTCGATGTTAGATTTCAGTTTTTCCAGCAGTTCGTTGTTCGGTGCCACCACGATAACCGGCATATCCGCGTCGATCAGCGCCAGCGGACCGTGTTTCAGCTCGCCTGCCGCGTAGGCTTCCGCGTGGATGTAGGAGATCTCTTTCAGCTTCAGCGCGCCTTCCAGCGCGATAGGGTACTGATCGCCACGACCCAGGAACAGAGCGTGGTGCTTATCAGAGAAATCTTCAGCCAGCGCCTCAATGCGTTTGTCCTGAGACAGCATCTGCTCGATACGGCTCGGCAGCGCCTGGAGACCGTGAACGATATCATGCTCAACGGAAGCATCTTCGCCTTTCAGACGCGCCAGCTTCGCCACCAGCATCAGCAGAACGGTCAGCTGCGTGGTGAACGCTTTGGTGGAGGCCACGCCGATTTCGGTGCCCGCTTTAGTCATCAGCGCCAGATCGGATTCACGCACCAGCGAGGAGCCCGGTACGTTACAGATGGCCAGCGAACCCAGGTAACCCAACTCTTTAGACAGACGCAGCGCCGCCAGGGTATCGGCCGTTTCGCCAGACTGGGAAAGAGTGATCATCAGGCTGTTACGGCGCACAGCGGATTTACGATAGCGGAACTCAGATGCGATTTCGACGTCACACGGCACGCCCGCCAGGGATTCAAACCAGTAGCGAGAGACCATACCGGAGTTGTAAGAGGTACCGCAGGCCACGATCTGAATGTGCTCGACTTTGCTCAGCATTTCGTTGGCATTGGCGCCCAGCTCGCTCAGATCCACTTCACCATGGCTGATGCGCCCGGTCAGAGTGTTTTTAATGGCGTTTGGCTGTTCGTAGATCTCTTTCTGCATGTAGTGACGGTAAGCGCCTTTGTCGCCCGCGTCGTATTGCAGGTTTGATTCGATTTCCTGGCGCTTAACCTGCTCGCCTTTCGTGTCGAATACGGTCACGCTGCGACGTGTCACCTCGGCAATGTCGCCCTCTTCCAGGAAGATAAAGCGACGGGTAACCGGCAGCAGCGCCAGCTGGTCGGAAGCGATAAAGTTTTCACCCATGCCCAGACCAATCACCATCGGGCTACCGGAACGCGCGGCCAGCAGCGTGGACGGGTCACGGGAATCCATGATCACCGTACCGTAAGCACCACGCAGCTGAGGGATAGCGCGCAGCACCGCATCACGCAGCGTACCGCCCTGTGCCAGCTCCCAGTGCACCAGGTGAGCAATTACTTCGGTGTCGGTTTCAGAGACGAAGGTATAGCCGCGCGCTTTCAGTTCTTCACGCAGCGGTTCGTGGTTTTCGATAATGCCGTTATGCACCACCACAATGTGTTCAGACACATGCGGGTGTGCGTTGCCTTCAGATGGCTCACCGTGAGTCGCCCAGCGGGTATGCGCAATACCGGTGCCACCGTGCAGCGGATGTTCCTCCGCCGCCTGGGCCAGCATCTGCACTTTACCGAGACGACGCAGACGGGTCATATGACCTTCTGCATCGACGACAGCCAGACCGGCTGAGTCATAACCACGGTATTCCAGACGACGTAAACCTTCGAGAAGGATTTCAGCAATATCACGCTGCGCAACTGCGCCAACAATTCCACACATAGTTAGATTTCCTGATTATGGCGTTATGCCATGCGTTGTCGCTGACCTGTATTTGCCCTTTCCGGGCACCCCGAGCCTTGTAGAGAGTGGGGTTATTTTTATGGGTACTGCTGGTGGGGGGAGGATTATGTTATCCCCTCACCCCGGCCCTCTCCCCAAAGGGGAGAGGATGAAAACCGCACCATTCAGTTCCCCTCTCCCCTTTGGGGAGAGGGTCAGGGTGAGGGGTGTATATTGTCGTTACTTTTTCTTCACCGGGCGTTTCCAGCCCTGCTTACTGACCTGCGGAACGCGGCTTAACACCAGCTCGTTCTCGGCCACATCGCGCGTAACGGTTGTCCCGGCGGCAATGGTCACGCCTTTGCCCACGGTAACAGGCGCCACCAGCTGGGTATCGGAACCTACAAACACGTCATCACCGATGATGGTTTTAAACTTATTGGCACCGTCATAGTTACAGGTAATCGTCCCTGCACCGATGTTTACGTTGTCGCCAATTTCCGCATCGCCCAGATAGGTCAGATGACCGGCTTTCGAGCCTTTACCGAGACGTGCTTTTTTCATTTCCACGAAGTTACCTACATGAGCGCCTTCCAGCAGCTCAGCGCCCGGGCGCAGACGCGCAAACGGGCCGATGGTACAGGCGGGATCCAGACGCGCATCTTCTACCACGCTGTACGGGCTGATTTCGCAGTCGTCACCGATCACGCTGTTTTTAATCACACAGCCGGTGCCGATTTTGACGCGGTTGCCCAGCGTGACGTTACCTTCCAGGATAACGTTAGTATCTATTTCAACGTCGCGCCCGTGGGTCAGCGTGCCACGCAGATCGAAACGCGCCGGATCGCGCAGCATAACGCCCGCCAGCAACAGTTTTTCTGCCTGCTCGGACTGGTAAATACGCTCCAGGCGTGACAGCTGTAGACGGTTGTTTACCCCGTCCGTTTCGCTGATACGCGCCGGATGAACGGCAGCAATCTCACGCCCTTCCTGGTACGCCATCGCAATGATGTCGGTGATGTAGTATTCACCCTGCGCGTTGTTATTATTGAGTTTGGACAGCCAGCGCTTCATATCCGCACCGTTCGCAATCAGGATGCCGGTGTTGATCTCCTGAATCTGACGCTGTTCGTCAGTGGCATCTTTATGCTCAACAATCCCGGTTACCTTGCCGTTTTCACGCGTAATGCGGCCATAGCCGGTTGGATCGTCCAGCACGACGGTTAACAACCCAATGCCACCCTGCGGTTTGGCTTCACGCAGGCGAGTGAGGGTTTCAACGGAGATCAGCGGGACGTCGCCGTAGAGCATCAGAATGTCTTCATCATCAGCGAAGAAGGGTGCAGCCTGCTGCATTGCATGACCCGTACCCAGCTGTTCTGCCTGTAGCACCCAGTTGAGATTGTCGTCACGCAGCGTTTTTTTCAGCAGATCGCCGCCATGTCCATAAACCAGATGCACCTGGCTGGCGCCTAATTCATTAGCTGCATCAATAACATGCTGCACCATTGGCTTTCCTGCCAGCGTGTGGAGCACTTTAGGCAGATCGGAATACATGCGGGTACCTTTGCCTGCAGCAAGGATCACCACGCTCATCGCACTGTTTAACATACGCATCCTGACGGTAGTTTGTGTGAGAAGTAAAAACGTTTGATGCTTAAAATTCTACATCTTTTTCATCATGAATTAAGGCCGAAAAAAAAAGCCAGCCTGGGATCCAGACTGGCTTTTGTGCTTTTCAAGCCGGTGTTACATCGCTTTTTTGGTCAACTCGATAACGCGCAGTTTCGCGATCGCTTTGGCCAGCTCCGCAGACGCCTGAGCGTAATCCACGTCACCATGAGAGCTGCTAATGTGCTCTTCAGCCTTACGCTTCGATTCCAGGGCTCGCGCTTCGTCGAGATCCTGGCCACGAATAGCGGTATCGGCCAGAACGGTCACACTGCCTGGCTGCACTTCAAGAATGCCGCCGGACAGATAGATAAACTCTTCATGACCGAACTGTTTAACGATGCGGATCATACCAGGCTTAATGGCGGTGAGCAGCGGTGCGTGACCCGGGAAAATACCCAGTTCACCTTCACTACCCGTTACCTGGATTTTCTCGACCAGACCAGAGAACATTTGTTGCTCTGCGCTGACGACGTCCAGGTGGTAAGTCATTGCCATATCACCCTCCGATTAAGGCGTTAAAGTTTTTTGGCTTTTTCCACGGCTTCTTCGATGGAACCAACCATGTAGAACGCCTGCTCTGGCAGGTGATCGTATTCGCCTTCCATGATGCCTTTAAAGCCACGGATGGTGTCTTTCAGGGAAACGTATTTACCTGGAGAACCGGTGAATACTTCCGCAACGAAGAACGGCTGGGACAGGAAGCGCTGGATCTTACGCGCACGTGCTACCACCAGTTTGTCTTCTTCAGACAGTTCATCCATACCCAGGATGGCGATGATGTCTTTCAGCTCCTGGTAACGTTGCAGCAGGGACTGTACGCCACGCGCGGTGTCGTAGTGTTCCTGGCCAACAACCAGTGGATCCAGCTGACGGCTGGTAGAGTCCAGCGGGTCAACGGCCGGGTAGATACCCAGAGACGCGATCTGACGGCTCAGTACCACGGTTGCATCTAAGTGAGCAAAGGTGGTGGCTGGAGATGGGTCAGTCAAGTCATCCGCAGGTACGTATACCGCCTGAACGGAGGTGATAGAACCAGTTTTGGTAGAGGTGATACGTTCCTGAAGAACACCCATCTCTTCCGCAAGCGTAGGCTGATAACCTACCGCTGAAGGCATACGACCCAGCAGTGCAGATACTTCAGTACCGGCCAGGGTGTAACGGTAGATGTTATCAACGAACAGCAGAACGTCACGGCCTTCGTCACGGAACTTCTCAGCCATCGTCAGGCCAGTCAGCGCAACGCGCAGACGGTTTCCTGGTGGCTCGTTCATCTGGCCGTAAACCAGGGATACTTTATCCAGAACGTTGGAGTCGGTCATTTCGTGGTAGAAGTCGTTACCCTCACGAGTACGTTCACCAACACCCGCAAACACGGAGTAACCGGAGTGCTCGATCGCGATGTTACGGATCAGCTCCATCATGTTTACGGTTTTACCTACACCCGCACCACCAAACAGACCAACTTTACCGCCCTTCGCGAACGGGCACATCAGGTCGATAACTTTGATGCCGGTTTCCAGCAGTTCCTGAGAGCTGGACAGCTCTTCGTAGGAAGGTGCCGCGCGGTGGATAGCCCAACGCTCTTCTTCACCGATGTCGCCTTTCATGTCGATTGGTTGACCCAATACGTTCATGATACGACCCAGTGTTGCTTTACCTACCGGGACTTCGATCGGGTGCTCAAGGTCTTTCACTTCCAGACCACGACGCAGACCGTCGGAAGAACCCATGGCGATGGTACGCACGATACCGCCGCCGAGCTGCTGCTGAACTTCCAGCACCAGGCTCTCGTTACCATTTTGTACCTCAAGCGCGTCGTACACGCGTGGTACGGCGTCCTGAGGGAACTCGACGTCCACCACGGCGCCGATTACCTGGACAATCTTTCCAGTAGCCATCTTGAATCCTCTACGTAATTCGTAAACCTGGTTAAACCGCGGCGGCCCCCGAGACGATCTCGGTGAGTTCCTGAGTAATGCTGGCCTGACGAGCTTTGTTGTAAACCAACTGCAGCTCTTTAATCAGGCTGCCGCCATTATCGGTCGCGGCTTTCATCGCCACCATTCGTGCGGCCTGCTCGCTGGCCAGGTTTTCTACAACGCCCTGATAAACCTGAGATTCAACGTAACGACGCAGCAGGGTATCCAGCAGCGGTTTCGGATCGGGTTCATACAGGTAATCCCAGGCTTTCTGTTTCAGCTCGTCATCTTCTGATGCCGGTAACGGCAGCATCTGAGTGAGCGTAGGCACCTGAGACATGGTGTTAATAAATTTGTTGCTGACAACGTACAGTCTGTCCAGACGGCCTTCATCGTAGGCCTGCAACATCACTTTAACCGGGCCGATCAGTTCGGACAGGGACGGGTTATCACCCATACCGGTCACCTGAGCGACAATGTTGCCGCCAACGGAGTTAAAGAAAGAGACGCCTTTAGAGCCAATCAGTGCCAGATCGCACTGAACGCCTTTATCGGACCAGCCTTTCATATCCGCCAGCAGTTTTTTGAACAGGTTAATGTTCAAGCCGCCACACAGACCACGGTCAGTCGACACCACCAGGTAGCCCACGCGCTTAACGTCGCGTTCTTCCAGGTAAGGGTGCTTATATTCCAGATTACCGTTTGCAAGGTGACCAATCACTTTGCGCATGGTCTCTGCATAAGGACGGCTGGCCGCCATGCGATCCTGCGATTTACGCATTTTGGAAGCGGCGACCATCTCCATCGCTTTAGTGATCTTTTGCGTGTTCTGGACGCTTGCGATCTTACTACGTATCTCTTTTGCGCCGGCCATGAGCTTCTCCTCAATGCCAGACGGCTTGTCCTGAGACAAGCCGCCGGACGATTACCAGGATTGGGTTGCTTTGAAGGAATCGAGGATAGCTTTCAGCTTGCCTTCGATTTCGTCGTTATAGCCACCGGTCTGGTTGATCTCTTGCATCAGCGGAGCGTGATCACGGTCGACGTAAGCCAGCAGAGCGGCTTCGAAGCTACCGATTTTCGCCAGTTCCACATCTTCGAGGTAACCGCGTTCAGCCGCGAACAGTACCAGGCCCTGCTGAGCAACAGACATTGGCGCGTACTGTTTCTGCTTCAGCAACTCGGTCACTTTCTGACCGTGGCTCAGCTGTTTACGGGTTGCTTCGTCCAGATCGGATGCGAACTGAGAGAACGCAGCCAGTTCACGATACTGTGCCAGCGCGGTACGGATACCACCGGACAGTTTCTTGATGATCTTGGTCTGAGCAGCACCACCCACACGGGATACGGAGATACCCGGGTTAACCGCCGGACGAATACCGGAGTTAAACAGGTTGGTTTCCAGGAAGATCTGACCATCGGTAATGGAGATTACGTTGGTCGGAACGAACGCAGAAACGTCACCCGCCTGGGTTTCAATGATCGGCAGAGCGGTCAGAGAACCTGTTTTACCCTTCACTTCACCTTTGGTGAAGTTCTCGACGTATTCCGCGTTAACGCGGGAAGCACGCTCCAGCAGACGAGAGTGGAGGTAGAATACGTCGCCCGGGAATGCTTCACGTCCTGGTGGACGACGGAGCAGCAGGGAAACCTGACGATAAGCAACAGCCTGTTTAGACAGGTCATCGTATACGATCAGCGCATCTTCACCGCGGTCACGGAAGTATTCGCCCATTGCGCAACCAGCGTATGGTGCCAGGTATTGCAGTGCAGCAGATTCAGACGCAGTTGCTACCACAACGATGGTGTTAGACAGTGCGCCGTGCTCTTCCAGTTTACGAACCACGTTGGAAATGGTGGACGCTTTCTGGCCGATAGCCACGTACACACATTTGATGCCGGAATCACGCTGGTTGATGATGGCGTCGATTGCCATCGCGGTTTTACCGGTCTGACGGTCACCGATGATCAGTTCACGCTGACCACGACCGATTGGGATCATGGCATCAACGGACTTATAACCCGTCTGCACTGGCTGATCAACGGACTGACGGTCGATAACGCCTGGTGCGATAACTTCGATTGGGGAGAAGCCATCGTGCTCAACCGGACCTTTACCGTCGATTGGCGCACCCAGGGTGTTAACAACGCGACCCAGCAGGCCACGGCCAACCGGCACTTCCAGAATACGGCCAGTACACTTAACCTTCATGCCTTCGGCAAGGTCAGCGTATGGACCCATCACAACGGCACCTACGGAGTCGCGCTCCAGGTTCAGTGCGATAGCGTAACGGTTACCCGGCAGGGAAATCATCTCACCCTGCATACAATCGGCCAGGCCGTGGATGCGGATAACACCGTCACTTACAGAAACAATAGTACCTTCGTTGTGAGCTTCACTCACAACACTGAACTGAGCAATGCGCTGCTTGATCAGTTCGCTGATTTCGGTGGAATTCAGTTGCATGCTCCAGTCCCCTTAAGACTGCAAGACGTCTGCAAGGCGCTCAAGACGGCCGCGTACGCTGCCATCAATGACCATATCACCCGAACGGATGATTACGCCTGCCATTACAGACTTATCGATTTTGCAATTCAGCTTAACTTTGCGTGACAGACGTTTTTCCATCGCGGCGGTGATTTTCGCAAGCTGTTCATCACTCAGTTCAGTCGCGGAAGTTACTTCAACTTCAGCGGTAGCTTCACTAAGGGCACGTAAGTGCTCAAACTGCTCGAGAACATCCGGGAGCACACGGAGACGACCATTTTCCGCCATCACCTTAATCAGGTTCTGGCCGTTGGCATCCAGTTGCTCTCCGCACACGGCGATAAACGACGCGGCGAGGGTTTCAGGCGCTAACGCACCAGAAAGCAACTCGGCCATTTGTTCGTTTTTCGTCACCTCAGCGGCAAACGCCAGCATATTCTGCCAGCGATCGACATTTTGGTGTTCGACAGCAAAGTCAAAAGCTGCTTTGGCGTAGGGGCGAGCTACCGTAACAAATTCAGACATCAGCCCCTCCCTCCTTACAGTTCAGCGACAAGTTTGTCCACGATGTCGCTGTTAGCAGCTTCATCCACGGAACGTTCGATGATCTTCTCGGCGCCAGCAACAGCCAGAATCGCAACCTGCTTACGCAGTTCTTCACGAGCACGTTTACGCTCAGCTTCAATTTCAGCCTGAGCCTGTGTCACGATCTTAGTACGTTCCTGTTCTGCTTCAGCTTTGGCTTCGTCCAGGATCTGAGAACGGCGTTTGTTAGCCTGTTCAATGATTACCTGAGCTTCAGCTTTCGCTTTTTTCAGCTGGTCTGTCGCGTTGGCCTGTGCAAGGTCCAAATCTTTCTTAGCGCGTTCTGCGGAAGCCAGACCGTCAGCAATTTCTTTCTGACGTTTTTCGATGGCAGCCATTAAAGGCGGCCATACATACTTCATGCAGAACCAGACAAAGAGAATAAACGCGATGGCCTGGCCGAGGATTGTTGCGTTCATGTTCACAGCACAATACCTCTTAAATTTCTGTGGCTTGGGGTTTTAAAACAACTACTACGCGACAGCAAACATCACGTACAGACCCAGACCTACAGCGATCATTGGGATTGCATCCACCAGACCCATAACGATAAAGAACTGAGTACGCAGCAGAGGAATCAGATCAGGTTGACGCGCTGCGCCTTCCAGGAATTTGCCCCCGAGGATGCCGATACCGATCGCAGCACCGATAGCCGCCAGACCCATCATCACAGCGGCAGCCATGTACAGCAGATCCATATTCAGGTTTTCCATGACAGTCTCCAGTTTGTTTCAATTAAAACGTAGTAGTGTTGGTAAAAAATCAGTGCTCTTCAGACGCCATCGACAGATAGACGATCGTCAGAACCATGAAGATAAAGGCTTGCAGCGTAATGATCAGGATGTGGAAAATGGCCCATGGCACATTCAGAATCCACTGTGACCACCACGGCAGAAGACCCGCGATCAGAATGAAAATCAGCTCACCCGCATACATGTTGCCGAACAGTCGCAGACCCAGTGAAACAGGTTTGGACAGCAGGCTAACGCCTTCCAGGATCAGGTTGACCGGAATAAACGCCCAGTGGTTGAACGGCTGCAAGGTAAGCTCTTTCACAAAGCCGCTTACGCCTTTCATTTTGATGCTGTAGAAAAGAATCAGGATAAATACGCCCAGCGCCATCGACAGGGTGATGTTCACGTCGGCAGACGGAACCACGCGCAGGGCAGGCAGACCGAAGACATGCTCGCCGATCCACGGCAGGAAATCGATAGGCAGAAGGTCCATCAGGTTCATCAGGAAGACCCAAACGAACACGGTCAGGGCCAGCGGAGCAATCAGCTTGCTCTTACCATGGTACATGTCTTTGACGCTGCCATGGACAAAGCCGATGATCATCTCGATGAACGTCTGGAATTTCCCTGGAACACCGCTGGTCGCTCGTTTAGCAACACCGCGGAACATGGCCAGGAACAGAAGACCCAAAACCACCGAGAAGAACATGGAGTCGATGTTGATCGTCCAGAAGGTGGCCGGGGGGTTATGTGGATCCACCAGCGAGAATGTACGCAGGTCCAGCTGAAGGTTATTCAGATGGTGACCTATGTAATCCTGCGGCGTCATATTTTCTGAAGCCATGATGCCTTTTACCCTTTGTTATTGATTACAGCTGGAGCCAGAACTTGTACCACCAGCACCAAAACCCACGTTGCTATCAGCGGCATGAATACCACTTTCAAAACCGCCAGCGCCATCACCAGTAGAGCAAAGGTCAGCAACACCTTACACACTTCGCCGAGAGCGAAGGACCAGGCCACGCGGCCTTTGGCGGGTGTATGCGCCTGATGACGCCAGGCAAAAATCATAAACAACACGTTTGGCAGAACCACCGCCAAACCTCCGCACGCGGCGGAGATGCCCCAGAAGGGGTCTTTGAGGCTAAACAGCAGTCCACTTGCTATCACAGCCAGAAACTGAATGAACAGAAGCTTACGAGCAACGTTTCTACTCAAGAGCGACACAGACATCACGTTTTTACTCCTGCTCCCTTCGAGGTATGCCGCGTGTCGTATAAAACGTCCTTTAAGGCTCAGAGTCAAGCATCAAAAAGCGGTCAAATTATACGGTGCGTACCCGTGATTTCAAACATTAAGTAGCGAAAAGGTGAATAAATGTTTAAATATTTTTCCCCAGTCCTATTTTTCAACTTTTGAACTCAGTGCCAACCTTCAGGCAAAACTGCAAACAGCGCGGAAACGTTGGTGATAAAGCGTGCACGAGATCACAAAATACACATTTGCGATAAAGTGGTATTTATCAAAGACGTAAAACGATTTATTTCATCCGATTGAAATTAAAGCAAAAAAATCGCAACTATTTTTAAAACAGAGCCGTATACAACAAAAACCTTTTATTGACATTCTTAATAAATATTTAACATTTCATTCTTGTTGCCTTTACCCACTTTTAGCAGGCTGATATTTTCATGGTTGACTATCTTCAGGGTGAACGAATCACTTCAGGTTAACCATAAGAAAATCCATGGTGACAACAAGGTTAAATTAACTACGGCCAAATCAGACTGGATGTGCTGCTTTTTAACACCATCAGAACAGCACAAATTCCACATTTTTTATTAATTTTTTAAAATGTGTTTGGCTTAATTATCACCAGATGACGCTCACCTTCGAGCTGAGGGATCTGGAGTTTTTCAATGGATTCCACTGCAAAACCGTCCGGAAGCTGCTCTATTTCGTCCCCCGGAAGTTGCCCTTTCAGCGCATAAAAACGGCCCTTATCCGCCGGCAGGTGTTTGCACCAGCTCACCATGTCATTGAGTGAGGCAAACGCGCGGCTGATAACGCCGTCAAACGGTGGCTCTGCCGGGAACTCCTCTACCCTGCTCTGCACGGGCGTGATGTTTTCCAGCTTCAGCTCATGCTGAACCTGTCGTAAAAAGCGTACGCGCTTGCCCAGACTGTCCAGCAGCGTGAAATGACTCTCCGGTCGAACAATAGACAACGGAACGCCCGGCAAGCCCGGACCGGTGCCCACGTCGATAAAACGTTCACCGGTAAGATACGGCGCCACAACGATGCTATCGAGAATATGGCGAATCAGCATCTCGTTGGGATCGCGTACGGAGGTGAGGTTGTACGCTTTATTCCATTTGTTCAGCATATCGACATAGGCCACCAGCTGATTTTTCTGGTGATCGGTGAGCGAAATACCTGCCTGTTCCAGCAGACGAGAGAGTTTATTGAGCACGGTGGATACCTGTTGAGAGTTTTTTTGCCCGGTGGCGCTGCCGCTTACCGGGCCTACGATTAAGTAGGGCGGGTAAGCGAAGCGCCACCCGCCAAAAGCAATGTCAATTACGCGCTGCGGCGCAGCATACCCTGCTTTTTCAGCCACACCAGCAGAATCGAAATCGCGGCAGGTGTGACACCGGAGATACGTGAGGCCTGGCCAATCGACACAGGTTTGTGATCGTTCAGCTTAGCGATCACTTCGTTGGAAAGCCCCGTCACCTGACGATAGTCCAGCATTTCCGGCAGCAGCGTATTTTCGTTGCGCTGCTGTTTTTCGATCTCATCCTGCTGACGCGCGATGTAACCTTCGTATTTCACCTGAATCTCGACCTGTTCAGCCGCTTCAGCGTCTTCAAGGCCCGGTGCGAACGCGGTCAGTTTGACCAGATTCTCGTAGGTGACTTCAGGACGGCGCAGCAGATCTTCACCACTGGCTTCGCGCGAAAGCGGCGCAGTTAAGTGAGCGTTCACTTCAGCAGCAGTTTCCGCCTGCGGATTCACCCAGGTGGTTTTCAGGCGCTGACGTTCCTGTTCGATACGCTCCAGCTTCTCGTTGAAGCGCGCCCAGCGTTCGTCATCCACCAGACCCAATTCGCGGCCCACCTCGGTCAGACGCAGATCGGCATTGTCTTCGCGCAGCATCAGGCGATATTCCGCACGAGAAGTAAACATGCGGTACGGTTCTTTGGTCCCCAGCGTGCAGAGATCGTCGACCAGAACACCCAGGTAAGCCTGAGAACGCGCCGGTGCCCAGCCCTCTTTCTCGGCAGAGAAGCGAGCGGCGTTCAGACCGGCCAGCAGCCCTTGTGCGGCAGCTTCTTCGTACCCGGTGGTGCCGTTAATCTGGCCTGCGAAGAACAGACCCTGGATGAATTTGCTTTCCAGCGTCGGCTTCAGGTCACGCGGATCGAAGAAATCGTACTCAATAGCGTAGCCAGGACGAACGATCTTCGCGTTTTCCATCCCCTGCATTGAACGCACAATCTGCATCTGCACGTCGAACGGCAGGCTGGTGGAGATGCCGTTCGGGTAAATTTCGTTCGAGGTCAGCCCTTCAGGTTCGAGGAAGATCTGATGCTGGTTACGATCGGCAAAGCGCATCACTTTATCTTCGATCGACGGGCAATAACGTGGGCCGATCCCTTCGATCACGCCGGCGTACATTGGGCTGCGATCGAGGTTGCTGCGGATCACGTCATGGGTTTTTTCATTGGTGTGCGTGATGTAGCACGGCACCTGCTGCGGATGTTGCGCCGCATTGCCCATGAACGAGAACACCGGCATCGGGTTATCACCGTGCTGCTGTGCCAGTACGCTGAAATCAATGGTACGCGCATCAATTCGCGGCGGCGTACCGGTTTTCAGGCGGCTTATGCGCAGCGGCAGCTCACGCAGACGACGAGACAGCGGAATCGACGGCGGATCGCCCGCACGGCCACCGCTGTAGTTGTCCAGACCAATATGGATTTTACCGTCCAGGAATGTCCCGACCGTCAGCACCACCGCTTTTGCGCGGAACTTGAGACCCATCTGGGTCACGGCGCCAACAACACGATCGTTTTCCACGATAAGATCTTCTACAGCCTGCTGGAAGATCATCAGGTTCGGTTGGTTTTCCAGCGCGGTGCGCACAGCCTGACGGTAAAGCACGCGGTCTGCCTGTGCACGGGTGGCGCGAACAGCCGGACCTTTACTCGCGTTTAGTATCCTAAATTGAATGCCCGCATGATCGATCGCTTTCGCCATCAGGCCGCCAAGTGCATCCACTTCTTTTACCAGGTGTCCTTTCCCAATGCCGCCAATCGCCGGATTACAGGACATTTGTCCCAGCGTGTCGATATTGTGTGTCAAAAGCAGGGTCTGCTGACCCATTCGCGCTGCGGCCATTGCGGCCTCAGTGCCTGCGTGACCCCCGCCAATGATGATGACGTCAAAAGGATCCTGATAAAACATGGTGGTCTGCCTCGCGTAAAGCGGTATGAAAATGGATTGAAGCCCGGGCCGTGGATTCTACTCAACTTTAGTCTTTCGAGAAAGCATTGGGATCCTGGGCTATTAAAAAGAAGATCTTTTTATTTAGAGATCTGTTCTATTGTGATCTCTTATTAGGATCGCAGACCTTTGTGGATAAGTCCGATCCCATAAATAAGATCATGCAGTTAGGAAGGATCGTTTGCTGTGAATGATCGGTGACCCTGGACCGTATAAGCTGGGATCAGATCGCCACTTTATACACAGGTCAAAAACTAAACTAACGTTGTTCTTTGGATAACTACGGGTTAATACGAGCTTTTAACCAGAGTTATCCACATCTGATCGCACGATCTTTAATCGTTTTTGAGTAAATTTTTCCATTCCGCGAGCCAGATCTCGGCTGGATCTTCGGGAATATCATGATCGAGGATGTTGATCTTCAGTGTTTCACCCAGCTGTTTTGCTCCGCAGGCGGTCACCGCAGCTTCTACTTTCTCTATGGCGCCACAGAAAGTGTCATATTCACGGCTGCCGATCCCTACAGCGCCAAACCGGACGTTTGCCAGATCGGGCTGTTGTTCCAGCAGTTCGTCATATAAAGGTTGCAGGTTATCCGGCAGATCGCCCGCGCCGTGCGTGGAGGTGATCAGCAGCCAGACCCCGTCAGTCGGGAGATCTTCCAGCAGCGGTCCGTGCAGCGTTTGTGTAGAAAAGCCCGCGTCTTCCAGCTTCTCAGCCAGATGTTCCGCTACATATTCCGCACCGCCCAGGGTGCTGCCGCTGATAAGAGTAATGTCCGCCATTGATCGCTCGCTCAGATAAAGAGGCGGCCATTGTACGCTGTGAACGAGCTGGGATCTACCTGTGGAAAATGTGGGAATGAAATTGCCCGATCACGGGCGGATAGTACGCATGATCGGGTTTTGCAGAGAGATCAGGGTTTCGGTGGACTGAATTTCATCGATTGTTTGGATCTTGTTGATAAGTACCTGCTGGAGAGCGTCTATGGATCGGCACATGACCTTTATAAAGATGCTGTAGTGCCCGGTGGTGTAGTACGCCTCAGTGACTTCATCCAGCGCGTTCAGCTTCTCCAGCGCGGAGGGGTAATCTTTGGCGCTTTTCAGAATAATGCCAATGAAGCAGCAGACGTCGTAGCCGAGTTGCTTCGGGCTGACATCAATGCGTGCGCCGGTGATGATCCCGGCCTGCTTCATTTTCTCTACGCGAACGTGAATGGTCCCCGGGCTGACGCCAAATTGTTTCGCCAGTTCGGCATACGCGGTGCGTGCGTTGGCCATGAGCGCTTCCAGAATGCCGCGGTCCAGATTGTCGATCTGATAATTTTCCATAGGTTTTTCTTATGAAGATTAATGATTCCTTCTATTCTAGCGTCTTATTTTAACGAATCAAAAGTGAAGGTGGCTTTTTGTTGATGGGTTATTGAATTAAGCGCCTGTTCTGTTGCTTAATCAGTATCAACAGGACGCAGGAGGATAAATAATGAAAACCGCTTACATCGCAAAACAACGCCAGATCAGTTTCGTTAAATCCCATTTTTCTCGCCAGCTGGAAGAGAAGCTTGGCCTTATTGAAGTGCAGGCGCCGATTCTGAGCCGCGTGGGTGACGGGACGCAGGATAACTTGTCTGGTTGCGAAAAAGCGGTACAGGTAAAAGTGAAAACACTGCCAGACGCCCAGTTCGAAGTGGTTCATTCCCTGGCGAAGTGGAAGCGTCAAACCCTGGGACAACATGACTTCAGCGCGGGCGAAGGGCTTTACACGCATATGAAAGCCCTTCGCCCCGATGAAGACCGCCTCTCCCCCATTCACTCTGTCTACGTTGACCAGTGGGACTGGGAGCGCGTAATGGGTGACGGCGAGCGTCACGTCGGTACGCTGAAATCTACCGTTGAGGCGATCTACGCCGGGATCAAAGCGACCGAAGCGGCCGTGAGCAAAGAGTTTGGTCTGGCACCGTTCCTGCCGGAAACGATCCACTTTGTTCACAGTCAGGAGTTGCTGAGCCGTTTCCCGGATCTGGATGCCAAAGGCCGTGAACGCGCGATCGCCAAAGAGCTGGGCGCGGTATTCCTAATCGGCATTGGCGGGAAATTGTCTGATGGTAAACGTCACGACGTCCGTGCGCCGGATTACGATGACTGGAGCACCGTGGGCGAGAGCGAATATGCCGGTCTGAACGGCGATATTCTGGTCTGGAACCCGGTTCTGGAAGATGCGTTTGAACTCTCTTCGATGGGGATCCGCGTGGATGCTGAAGCACTGAAGCGTCAGCTGGCCGTGACCGGTGATGAAGATCGTCTGCAACTGGAATGGCACCAGGCGCTGCTGCGCGGTGAAATGCCGCAGACCATCGGCGGTGGTATTGGCCAGTCTCGTCTGACCATGCTGCTGTTGCAACTGTCCCATATCGGTCAGGTACAGTGTGGGGTCTGGCCGCAGCAGGTACGTGAGAGCGTCGGTTCTCTTCTTTAATTAACGTCGCCAGCGTCTGAGCAGGCGGCTACGCAACCCGGTATCAAAGCGCCAGATGTGATCGAAGATGCGCATGATGCCGGGTTTTCCATGTGCAGACATCGCCACGGCATGGAAGCGGTGCTGATGCACGCGCTGCATCTCCTTCACTTTATTCACGACGTCGTCCGGCAGCCGCTGGGCAATAAAATCGGAAATCACCACCGCATCCGCGTCGTACCAGTCTCCGCCCTGCATGCGCTCAATGATGCTGCGAAAACAGCTGGCCAGATCGGTGCCGCCGCGAAAGCGCTGGCTTAAAAAGCGGATCGCCTGCTCCAGCCCCTGTGGGCTGGTCAGTTCATACCCCACCACTTCGCTGGAAAATAACATGATGTAGCAGCGACGACGATCGGCGAGCGCCACGCGCATCAGAGCCAGGCAGAACGCTTTTGCACACTGCTCGTTAAATCCCCCCATCGATCCGGACGTATCTACGCAAACAATGAATGGACCGCGCGGTTGCTCATCAAAGTCCTGATGCACCACCGGGCGCTGGCTGATTTTTTCGCGCCAGGCTTCGCCATGCAACCGATAGGTAAGAAGCTGTTTTTCCACCAGACGGCGATAAAACTCATACTCCAGTTCGGTCATTCCCAGCGTGCTGAGTTCCGTAGGCAACAGGCGCAGGATATCATCGCTTTGCTGTAAGCCGTCCACCTGCTCCGGTACGGTGGACGGCTCGCGTACCAGCGTACGAAAGGTTTCCATCGGCGCATCTTTCTTTGGAACTGACCTGGCCTCCCGGGAACGACCAAGCTGTTCAGCAAGCTTCATCAGCTCCGGCTGTTGTGCCAGAAAGTCGCCGTACTTCACGATCAACTGATAATCGCCACGTTTTAACTGACCGGCACTCATATCCCAGAGTCGACCGGCGGCGTTTTCATTCTCCACCAGCACCTGTTCTAGCTGGCCGCTTAACGTCATCCGCTCCTGAACTTCGCTTAACAGCTGTTCGCGCTCTTCGTCCAGCAACTGCTGGTTGAGAGAGGTGGCCTGAACGACAAGACTGAGCCGCCAGCGCTGTAAAAACAGCGTATGCAGGGCGGGAGTAAAGCTGGGGTTGTCCGTGACCAGCGCTCTGGCCTGGCTGGCAAACGGGGAGTGAACGTTATCTAGCAGCGTCAGGGTTTGCTGTAGCTGGGCAATAAACTGCGGCGTTGAAAGCCGCTGGCACTGCTGGTAACCAGCCACTTCCTCTGTCAGTTCCGGCGGGACTTCCGTCTCCTTAAACCGCTGGCGCAGGTTATCGCGCCAGCGGGGAAGATCGTCCGTCATTGCTTTTCTGAGCTTCGGAAATTTTTCAAAGAAGGCCGCCAGCTGCGGTGAAGCGAGCAGGGTAATGACGACCTCTTCGATCAACCCTTCCTCGCTAACCGCCAGCATGACGTTAAGCGTGTCCAGCGTTAGCATTGACGCGCCTGTTTAATCTGCGCGCTGACATCCTGCAAGCTGGCTTCAATGCGACCTAACCAGTCGCTATGGATAAAGAGGCATTTCTGCTGCTCGCTGAAGCGCGTGTGCTGCTGATGCCATTCGTTATCCAGCGCTTCGAGCTGCTGTTTGATCTCCTCCGGAAGACTGTCAGAGGCCGTGCCCGGCAGCGCCAGGCGCGATCCCTGAAGGCTGACGTCGCGGATCACAAGGTGCTGGCTGCTGTCGACTTCCATCGACAGCGGCTGTGCAAAGCCGATACCGTTGAGTTTACCGCGGATCTCGCCGCCCTTATCCAGCCACTGAACCAGCGCAACGCGTTCGATCGTCACGTGCACCACCTGCATATCATGAAGCTTTAGCGGCTGCTGAAGAAGAAGCGTGAGCGAGGCGTCAGTCAGCTCGGCTGGCAGTTCATAGTGCGGTTTACGGGCAAACATCCCGCCAAGACGGTTCACCTTCAGCGCGGTTTTGTCACTTTGCTGCTGCTGAAGCTGAAGACGACGTTGGGCAATCGCCCCCAGTTGATTAAGCATGGATTGCTGACCCCACGCGTGCCCGGTCATCAAAACGTCCAGCTGCTGCTGCATCAGATTCATCCCTTCTGCGTCGTGCCACAGACAGTCTTTCAGCAGGATCAGATCGATGGGGGCGACAGCATCGCGGCCGCTGAACAGGGCGCTTGCCTGAAGCAGACGAATGGCTTTTTTCCAGCGACGGTCGGAGACGTACGGCGCGGAGGGCAATAAATCAAGCTGCTGGCGCAGCATGAAGATCAGCTCAAAGACGGCATCGGGCAGCTTAATTTTGCCTATCTCTTCCTGCCACTGGTCATACTCTTCGTCCGTGACCTGTAATGATGGTGCCACCGGATTTTCGTTTTCGTCCTGCTGGCTTACCAGCATTGAGCGGAAGTTCGATTTGTCCTGGACTTTATCCAGCCACAGGCGGATCAGCATGCGGTCATACAGCGCTTCCAGGCTGCTGTCGGCTTCGGGAAGTTCGTTAGACGCGGCCACCAGCAACCGCATGGGGATCTTCTCTTCGCTCGCGCCGTTGCGGAAGCGGCGTTCGTTGATTGCCGTCAGCAGGGTATTCAGAATGGCCGGGCCGGCTTTCCAGATCTCATCAAGAAAGACGATTTCCGCTTCCGGGAGATAGCCCGCCGTCAGACGTTCATAGCGTCCCTCATCTTTTAACGCCTGAATGGAGAGCGGGCCGAAAACTTCTTCCGGCGTGGAGAAACGCGTCATCAAATACTCGAATGCGCGAGCGTTCTGGAAAGCGAATTTGAGGCGGCGTGCGATCAGACTTTTGGCAATGCCCGGCGGACCCAGCAGAAACACGCTTTCCCCGCTCAGCGCCGCCAGTAAACAGAGGCGAATGGCGTGGCTACGCTCGTATAGGCCTTTCTCCAGCGCACTGCTGAGGCGGGAAATTCTTTCTGCTAATAAATGTGAGTGAGCCATAATAGTTTTGCATCCTTTCGCCGTCGTGGCGGCTAATTGAAGCGAGTATAGACGTTTCGGTCTGGCCTGGTAATAGGCTGAAGTGCGGCGCTATTTTCTTTGCGCTACATTAATGCGGCTGCATTTAGGGGTACGATTTTGCATTGAATCGTGCATACTGTGCGCTTTTTGTGGGCCAAGGGACTAAGCACACATTTGTTATTCAAACGAAAAGACTAGTCTATGAGCACTGATAATAAGCAATCATTACCCGCAGTAACGCTTGCAGCGATCGGGGTTGTCTACGGTGATATCGGCACCAGCCCGCTTTATACGCTTCGTGAATGTTTGTCCGGTCAGTTTGGTTTTGGTGTAGAGCGTGACGCCGTATTTGGTTTCCTCTCGCTCATCTTCTGGCTGCTGATCCTGGTGGTCTCCCTTAAGTATCTCTCTTTCGTTATGCGGGCTGATAACGCGGGCGAGGGCGGTATTCTGACCCTGATGTCCCTTGCTGGGCGCAATACGTCTGCAAGAATGACCTCCGTGCTGGTCATCATTGGCCTGATTGGCGGCAGCTTCTTCTATGGGGAAGTCGTGATTACGCCAGCGATTTCGGTGATGTCGGCCATAGAGGGGCTGGAGATTGTCGCGCCTCAGCTTGATACGTGGGTGGTGCCACTCGCTATTATCGTGCTGACGTTGCTGTTTGCTATACAAAAACACGGTACCGGGCTGGTGGGTAAGCTGTTCGCGCCTATTATGCTGGCCTGGTTCCTGATCCTGGCGGCGCTGGGCTTACGCAGTATTATTGCCAACCCGGATGTCCTGCACGCGCTGAACCCAATGTGGGCGGTGCATTTCTTCCTGGAATATAAAGTGGTGTCGTTTGTGGCGCTGGGCGCGGTAGTGCTTTCCATTACCGGTGTTGAAGCGCTGTATGCAGATATGGGCCACTTCGGGAAACTCCCAATTCGCGTCGCCTGGTTTAGCGTTGTTCTGCCTTCACTGGTGCTGAATTACTTCGGCCAGGGCGCGCTGCTGCTTGCCCATCCTGAAGCGATTAAAAACCCGTTCTTCCTGCTGGCGCCGGACTGGGCGCTGGTTCCGATGCTGATCCTGGCGACGCTGGCGACGGTCATTGCCTCTCAGGCTGTTATTTCCGGCGTATTCTCCCTGACGCGTCAGGCCGTGCGTCTGGGGTATCTCTCGCCGATGCGCATTATCCATACCTCTGAGATGGAGTCAGGCCAGATCTACATTCCGTTCGTCAACTGGCTGCTCTATTTCGCGGTGGTGATTGTTATCGTCAGCTTCGAGCACTCCAGTAACCTGGCGGCGGCGTACGGTATCGCGGTGACCGGAACGATGGTGTTGACCTCTATTCTCTCTACCACCGTGGCGTACCGTAACTGGCACTGGAATAAGTTCCTCGTGGGGCTGATCCTGGTTGGTTTCCTCTGCATCGACGTGCCGCTGTTCTCTGCGAACCTCGACAAGATTGTCTCCGGTGGCTGGCTGCCGCTGACGCTGGGTCTGGTGATGTTCATCGTGATGACGACGTGGAAGAGCGAACGTTTCCGCCTGCTGCGACGTATGCATGAGCACGGTAATTCTCTGGAGGCGATGATCGCCTCGCTGGAGAAATCCCCGCCGGTGCGTGTGCCGGGTACGGCGGTGTATATGTCTCGTGCGCTGAACGTGATCCCGTTTGCACTGATGCATAATCTTAAGCACAACAAAGTGCTGCACGAGCGCGTGATCCTGCTGACGCTGCGCACCGAAGATGCGCCGTATGTACACAACGTGCGCCGCGTACAGATTGAGCAGCTGTCGCCGACCTTCTGGCGCGTGGTGGCAAGCTATGGCTGGCGCGAAACGCCGAACGTGGAAGAGGTATTCCACCGCTGCGGTCTGGAAGGGTTGAGTTGCCGCATGATGGAGACATCGTTCTTTATGTCCCACGAGTCGCTGATCATCGGCAAGCGTCCATGGTATCTGCGCCTGCGCGGCAAGCTGTATCTCATCCTGCAACGTAACGCCCTGCGTGCGCCTGACCAGTTTGAGATCCCGCCCAATCGCGTGATTGAGCTGGGGACGCAGGTCGAGATTTAATTCTCAGTGCGGCCTGATGCCCTCACCCTGCCCCTCTCCCACAGGGCTGAGGGATCCCCAGTAATTTTTTTATGCAGAAGCAATAAAGTTGCTTTCTAAATGACTGAGGGCTGTCATCGATTCCCTGGTCCGGCTGTAAATCGCTGA
>NZ_JADDTS010000014.1:0-113820 GCF_015159675.1 Enterobacter cloacae complex sp. S2 | reverse complement strand
TCAATTTAAGTTTGATGCTCGTGAATTAAACTTCGTAATGAATTACGTATGTTCACTCAGAGACTTGGTATTCATTTTTCGTCCGAGGACGTTAAGAATCCATGTCACTTTGAGTGCCCACACAGATTGTCTGATAAATTGTTAAAGAGCAGTTGCGACGCGCTTCAGCGCTCTGTCGCGAGGTGGCGTATATTACGCTTTCCTCTTTCAGAGTCAACCCGTTATTTTCACTTTTCTCTGTTGGCGTTCATCTCTGAACCCCGCTGTCCCGGCGGCTTGTAAGCCGTTGTTCCGTGTCAGTGGAGGCGCATTATAGGGAGTTCTCAGACGTTGACAACCCCTCTTTGAAAAAAAACGTTCAACCGTCTCTTTTTTGCTCAAAACCGTGCTACAGCGCCAGTTTTTCGAGCGTTTCGAAGCCATAACGACGTAAAACGGGCAAAAGTTGTTCGGTTTCTTTTGTTATCGCCATACAGAAAGCGATGTTCGCATCCGCTGATTTCGCATCCGGCGCCTCGTGCTCCAGTAGCCAGGCCGTCCGACGCGCAATCGCAGCACCGGAATCCACCAGCCGGGTCCCTTCAGGCAAAACCTTTAACAGCTCTTCCTGTAATAGCGGGAAATGGGTGCAGCCGAGAACAACCGTATCCGGTGGTTCCTGCATCCGCAGCCATGGACGCAGAATGCGACGCAGCTCTTCAAGCGATACCGTCTCGCCGTGCAGTTTCGCTTCCGCCATTTCCACCAGCTCCGCGGAGCCGAGCATGGCGATCTGGCATTCATTGGCAAAGCGCTCAATAAGCTCACGCGTATAAGGACGTTTTACCGTACCGCGTGTCGCCAGCAACCCCACGATACCGTTCGCCGTCAGACGCGCCGCAGGTTTGATTGCCGGGACAACGCCCACAACCGGGAACGGGAATTTTTCGCGCAGGGCAGGAAGAGAGACCGTGCTTGCCGTATTACAGGCAATAACCGCCAGCGCCAGGGGATAGCGCTTTTGTACCGCAGTGACGATTTCAATCACACGCTCAACGATAAAGTCTTCACTCTTTTCCCCATACGGGAACGCGACGTTATCGAAGGCGTAGATGTAATGGAGATCCGGCAGGAGCTGCCGAATCTCATCATAGACCGAAAGCCCACCGACGCCGGAATCAAACACCAGCACGGTGGGACGCGGATCAGAAGGTGTAGCTGCCAGACAAGGTGTATTCCCGTCCTGCAGTTTTGTAGCCATAAACTGTCTCGTAATCTTTATCGAACAGGTTGGCTATTTTACCACGAACTGTGAGATGTGAGGTGACAGGATATGAAACCGCGACGTCCCACAGGCTGACGCCGCCCATTTTAACTTTCTCTGACGGATAGGTTCCAAAGTCGGTGTCGTAGCGCGTGCCGAGATAGTGATACGTCAGGCTCCAGTCAACATCATAGATCTGCGTATCAAGCTGATATTTCACCTGCTGTTTAGCACGACGGTCCAGAAGTTGATTGGTTGCCGCATTGCGGGCATCCACATAGTCGTAGCCCACAGTATGCGTCAACGGACCCGTATCAAACGACGCTGTCGCTTCTACACCTTTAATGCGTGCTTTGCCGACGTTGTAATATTGCTGCAGGTTATTGTTGAAGTCGATGAGATTATCAACGTCATTACGATAGCCGGATACGCGCCAGCTTACGCCTGCCGTCAGGCCTTCAAACGCCCCTTCCCACTGCTTGCTCTCTTCAGGATCAAGATGGGTATTGCCGTAGAAGCCATAGAGCTGACCCAGATTCGGCGCTTTATAGGCCGTGCCATAAGAGGCTATGAAGCGGTAACCGTCAACGAACTCCCAGGCTGCGCTACTTTGCCAGGTACCATGGCGACCAAACTGAGAGTTGTCATCGCTGCGGGCCGCCGCCTCCAGAGTGAAATCTCCAAACTGCTGCAACCCAGTCAGGTAGACGCCAGTGTTACGCAGGTCATAGGCGTTGGTTACGTAGTTGGTACCCGGCTCGGTGCTCTGTTTCTGCCAGTCAACGCCCGCGCCGATGTTGCCATGTCCCACGTCAACTGAGTTGGTCCACTGAACATTGTACTGTTTGATTTCATCCAGGGTTGCTGTGGAGTCATAGCGTCCAAGGTGCGGATCGTAATTGTAGTCTTTGCTGTGACTGTAGCTGGAGAGCAACTGTGAATGGAAAACATCCCGGTTAAACCGCAATCCGGCATCCCAGGTCTGGCTATAGAGTTGGCGGGTATCAACCAGCACATCAGGGGTGAATGAACTGTAATAGCCGTCATAGGCGGTACGGTTGCTGTAACCATAGCCGCGAACGAAACCACTCCATTGCTCAGAGAAAGCATGCTCCAGTGCGCCGTAGAGCGTTTTATTCATAAAGCCGTCGCGATCGGTCTGGGCAAGGCCGCCGTTATTACCGTCAGCAACGACGTCAAAGCCTTTTGTGTAGGTGTAATCCCCCGCCAGCGTAACGCGCGTACTTTCACCCAATGTTTGCTGGGTGCTGCCACCATAATTCTGGAAGCCGTGTGTCCCAACGCCAGCATTCAGCGTTGTGCCATCCTTCGCACGCGTAGTGATAATGTTGACTACACCACCGATCGCATCCGAGCCGTACACCGCCGAACGCGGTCCACGAAGATATTCGATGCGCTGCACCAGGGAGATCGGAAACTGGCTGAGATCGGACGACCCCGTGACGCCCGCCTGGTTAAGGCGGATCCCATCGACGAGAATCAGGACATGGCTGGAGTTCGTACCGCGTATAAAGAGAGAAGAGAGCTGCCCCATCCCGCCATTTTGTGCCGTATCTACGCCAGGCAGGCGACGCATGACATCCAGAACCGTGGTGGATTGCCAGCGGTCGATATCGGCCCGCGTCACGACAGAAGTCGCAGCCAGAACAGATTTTTCAGGTTGTTCGAAACGGTTTGCTGTCACCACCAACGAGTCGGCGCTTTCCTGCGCCCAGCCCGAAAATGCCGTGACGGAAAACGCCGTCAACAGCGATACTTTTTTAATCATTGTTAAAGCATCCACAATATAAGAAGGATGCCGCAGGCCTCATCGATAGCACGCGATGATGAAACCAAATGCGACGTGATCCCGGCAGGTCTTCGGGCTGGGTGGCGTTATACGGATGAAGACTTCCCGTTTTCACAGTGTCTACAACTCTCATCCCGCCAGTCTTTACCGCTGCGCGTCAGCTCCAGATTTGCACTGGATTCCCTTTTCACTCTCAGGAGACCGGAAACAGAATGCTACAATTAGACACGTATAGATGTCCAGATAGCTATTAGCCATTAAATCTGGACATCCACTGCACAATCCCTACAATCCCCGCGTAATTCTTTATCACTCAGGACGCATCATGACCCCCGAACACCTCCCGACAGAACAGTACGACGCACAGCTGGCAGAAAAAGTTGTCCGCCTGCAAAGTATGATGACGCCTTTCAACGCGCCCGTTCCCGAGGTGTTTCGTTCTCCGGTCAGCCACTACCGTATGCGCGCTGAGTTTCGCATCTGGCACGATGGCGATGACCTGTACCACATCATTTTCGATCAGCAGACGAAATCCCGGATTCGCGTAGACAGTTTCCCGGCGGCGAGTGAGCTTATCAACCAGCTAATGACGCTGATGATCGACGGTGTGCGCACTAATCCGGTGCTGCGCAACAAGCTGTTCCAGATTGACTACCTGACCACCCAAAGCAATCAGGCCATTGTCTCTCTGCTCTATCACAAAGCGCTGACCGACGAGTGGCGCGAGCAGGCAGAAGCCCTGCGCGATGCGCTGCGCGCGCAGAACATCAACGTGCACCTGATTGGCCGCGCGACCAAAACCAAAATCATGCTGGACCAGGATTACATCGACGAGCGTTTGCCGGTGGCAGGAAAAGAGATGGTTTACCGTCAGGTGGAGAACAGCTTCACCCAGCCGAATGCGGCAATGAACGTGCAGATGCTGGAGTGGGCGCTGAATGCGACGGAAGGGTCGACGGGCGATCTGCTGGAGCTCTACTGCGGTAACGGCAACTTCTCGCTGGCGCTGGCGCGTAACTTCGAACGCGTGCTGGCGACGGAAATCGCCAAACCGTCGGTGGCCGCCGCGCAGTACAACATCGCCGCTAACCATATTGATAATGTGCAGATCATTCGTATGGCGGCAGAAGAGTTTACCCAGGCGATGAACGGCGTACGTGAGTTTAACCGCCTGCAAGGGATTGATTTGAAGAGCTACCAGTGTGAGACAATTTTTGTCGATCCGCCGCGCAGTGGCCTGGACAGCGAAACCGAGAAGATGGTGCAGGCGTACCCGCGTATTTTGTACATCTCCTGTAACCCGGAGACGCTGTGCAAGAATCTGGAAACATTAAGCCAGACGCACAAGGTTGAACGTCTGGCGCTGTTCGATCAGTTCCCATATACGCACCATATGGAGTGCGGCGTACTGCTCACGGCGAAGTAATGTGGGCCTTGTAGGGCAGGTAAGCGAAGCGCCACCTGCCAAAAAAGCCGGATGGCGCTTCGCTTATCCGGCCTACAATGACAAAACCCTTTACTCTGGTAACTGGCTCTTGCGGCTACGCATGCGAGAGCCAATCCAGAACACCAGCGCCACAGACAGCACCGCAGGCAGGAAGTTAGAACCGATATCCGGATACTCTGCACGCACCACGGTGCTGTACAACAGTACACCCAGAATAAAACAGGCTGCGGCCAGCCCCGGTAACCCAACCGGCATGGTGCGGTTCAGATAACGTTGATGCAGGCAATACACCGTCAGCACCAGCGCGATAATCGGGAAAATCGAGAACGGTACAATTGAGCTGAAAACCGCCGCAAACGTACCGTTAATGGATAAGCCAGCGATCAATGCCAGCAACAGCGTTCCTTTATCCTGACCTGACTGTTTCATTACTCACCTTCACTCATCGTTTTGATGTGCCAACTTCTCTTGTTCACGGCGATACCAGTAGTACGCACCTTTAGAAATCATCCGCAGCTGCAATACCAGTCGCTCTTCGAGTTGCTTACGTTGTTCAATGCTGACATCCAGCGCTTCGGCACCCGCACTGAAAACAATGGTCACCATCGCCTCGGCCTGTGCTTCAGTAAACGCACGCGGCATATGGTTTTCGAGTTCAAGATAGTCGGCAAGTTCCGCGATGAAATGCTGAATTTCACGCGCGACGGCGGCACGAAACGCCGCCGACGTGCCAGAGCGCTCGCGCAGCAAAAGGCGAAACGCGTTAGGGTTATTGCCGATAAATTCCATAAATGTCGACACGGAGGTGCGGATCACGCTGCCGCCTTTGGCAATACGCTGACGCGCCTGACGCATAAGCTGGCGCAGCATCAAACCGCTCTCGTCGACCATGGTCAGGCCCAGTTCATCCACATCACGGAAATGACGATAGAAGGACGTTGGCGCAATCCCGGCCTCGCGCGCCACTTCGCGCAGGCTTAAACTGGCAAAACTCCGCTCAGCACTCAGTTGACTGAATGCGGCTTCCACCAGCGAACGCCGGGTTTTCTCTTTTTGTTGTGCTCTTACGCCCATCACGATAGTTGAATCCTTCCAAAGGCCCGTTGGCACTATACCAGAGAATAAAATTAATCTGTTTACCTGGCTTTGTGAATGATTGTTTACGCGCGGTTTGTGCTCCACTGCCCGAAAAAAGCACAACGATAATTGGGTTACCCAGGCAATGATGTTATGATTCTGTTGCTTTTATGTATAAGAACAGGTAAGCCTTGCCATGCCACATTCCTACGATTACGACGCAATAGTTATTGGTTCCGGCCCCGGCGGCGAAGGTGCTGCTATGGGTCTGGTAAAACAGGGAGCCAGAGTAGCGGTTATTGAGCGCTACCATAATGTCGGCGGCGGTTGCACCCACTGGGGCACCATCCCTTCGAAAGCCCTCCGCCACGCCGTTAGCCGCATTATCGAATTTAACCAGAACCCTCTTTACAGCGACCACTCCCGACTTCTTCGTTCTTCTTTTGCCGATATCCTGAATCACGCAGACACGGTCATTAACCAGCAGACGCGCATGCGTCAGGGTTTCTATGAGCGCAACCACTGTGAAATTCTGCAGGGTAACGCGCATTTTGTGGATGAACACACCCTGGCGCTGGAGTGCCACGACGGTTCGGTTGAGACGCTCACCGCTGAAAAATTTGTGATCGCCTGCGGATCGCGCCCATATCATCCGGCAGACGTGGACTTCTCTCATCCACGCATTTACGACAGCGACTCCATCCTCAGCCTGCACCACGAGCCACGCCATGTGATCATCTATGGCGCGGGCGTGATTGGCTGTGAATATGCGTCGATTTTCCGGGGAATGGAGGTCAAAGTTGATTTGATCAACACCCGCGACCGGCTGCTGGCGTTCCTCGATCAGGAGATGTCAGATTCCCTCTCCTACCACTTCTGGAACAGTGGCGTGGTGATTCGCCACAACGAAGAGTACGAGAAAATCGAAGGCTGCGACGACGGTGTGATCATGCACCTGAAATCTGGTAAGAAGCTGAAGGCGGACTGCCTGCTGTATGCCAACGGCCGTACCGGCAACACGGATTCATTGCAGCTGGAGAATATCGGGCTTGAAACCGACAGCCGCGGTCAGCTCAAGGTCAACAGCATGTACCAGACTGCGCTGCCGCACGTTTACGCGGTCGGCGACGTTATTGGTTACCCAAGTCTGGCCTCCGCTGCTTACGATCAGGGCCGCATCGCCGCACAGGCGCTGGTGAAAGGTGAAGCGACGGCGCATCTGATCGAGGACATCCCGACGGGCATCTACACCATCCCGGAAATCAGTTCTGTCGGCAAAACCGAGCAGCAGTTGACGGCCATGAAGGTGCCTTACGAGGTGGGTCGTGCCCAGTTTAAACACCTGGCGCGCGCACAAATTGTGGGGATGAGCGTGGGTACGCTGAAGATCCTGTTCCATCGCGAGACGAAAGAGATCCTCGGTATTCACTGCTTTGGTGAACGTGCCGCGGAAATCATTCATATCGGCCAGGCGATCATGGAGCAAAAAGGTGGTGGCAACACCATCGAGTACTTCGTTAACACCACCTTTAACTACCCGACCATGGCGGAAGCCTATCGGGTAGCTGCGCTGAACGGCTTAAACCGCCTGTTTTAACGCGTTGTCGAAATGGCCATCCATTGCACCACGGATGGCCTCTGCCAGCTGCTCATAGCGGCTGCGCAGCGGTGAACCCGGACGATAAACCAGGCCGATCGTGCGACGCGGCTCTGGCTTAATACACGGCAGATAGACCACGCCATCACGCTTACGCTCGCGCGGCACGGCCAGCGCAGGCAGCAGCGTAATGCCACTTCCCGCCGCGACCATGTTACGCAGCGTTTCCAGGCTGGTTGCGCGGAAATGGGTATCTTCATCTGCACCCGCTTCGAAGCAGAAGCCCATCGCCTGATCGCGCAGACAGTGGCCGTCTTCCAGCATCAGCAGCTTTTCTCCGGCCAGATCGGCCATCGGCACGCGATCGCGGTTCGCCCACGGGTGATCTTCATAGATCGCCAGCATCATCGGCTCATCGAACAGCGGTACTTCAATAAACGCTTCACTCTCTTTGACCAGCGCCAGGATCGCGCAGTCGAGCTTGCCGCTGTCTAACTGCGCCAGCAGCTGATGGGTTTGCGCTTCATGCAGGTACATTTCGAGTTTCGGGAACGTCTGGTGCAGCAGCGGAATGATTTGCGGCAACAGATACGGGCCAACGGTTGGGATCAGGCCAATATGCAGCGGGCCGGACATCGCCTCCCCCTGCTGGCTTGCCATTTCCTTGAGCACTTTGACCTCGCGCAGTACGGTGCGCGCCTGATCCACCAGCAGCAGACCTGCCTGCGTGAACAGTACCTTACGACTGGTGCGCTCCAGCAGCATCACGCCCAGCTCATCTTCCAGCTTGCGGATCTGACCGCTCAGCGTTGGCTGGCTGACATGGCAGGAGTCTGCCGCGCGGCGAAAATGGCGATGCTCAGCTAACGCTACCAGGTATTCAAGATCACGAATATTCATTATTCATCCTCCGTCGCCACGATAGTTCATGGCGATAGATAGCATAGCAACGAACGATTATCCCTATCAAGCATTCTGTTGAATAATACATCACATAGACGAGGCGGCACGTGTTTGACCCAAAACGACCCCGCACCGTCAGCGAGTTTCTCTCAAAACTCGAAAAACTAAAGCCAACGTGAACTTTTGCGGACCCCGTGGTCCGCTTTTTTTTGCGTATAAAAAAGCCCGGCACTAAGCCAGGCTCCGTTTTTCTCCCTCTCCCTGTGGAAGAGGGCCGGGGTGAGGGCACCAGCCCGCACAAATCAAACCAACCGGTTTTTCGCGTCCGCAATCGCCTGCGCTACCTGCTTCGGCGAGACTCCACCTTTCGCCGCACGCTTATCCAGGCAGGATTGCAGGGCCAGAATCGGGTAGACATCCTCCCTAATAACCGCACTGAATTTTTGCAGGTCGGCAAGCGCCAGCTCTTCAAGGGCTTTACCCTGACGAATCGCTTCCACTACCGCTTCACCCACAATATGGTGCGCCTCGCGGAACGGTACGCCTTTCGCCACCAGGTAGTCTGCCAGCTCGGTAGAGTTAGCATAGCCCTGCTGCGCCGCTTCCTGACAGCGCGGACGTTTCACCTGAATACCGTCCAGCACCAGCGCGCCCATATGCAGACAGTCCAGCCAGGTGTCGAGCGCGTCGAACAGCCCCTCTTTGTCTTCCTGCATGTCTTTGTTGTATGCCAGCGGCAGCCCTTTCAGGGTCATCATCATGCCGGTCAGCGCGCCCTGCACGCGGCCACACTTACCGCGGATCAGCTCCAGCGCATCCGGGTTTTTCTTTTGCGGCATCAGGGAGGAGCCGGACGTCACGCGGTCGGACAGCTCGACGAAGCCCGCTTCGCCAGAGTTAAAGAAGATCAGGTCTTCGGCAAAGCGCGACAGGTGCACCATCCCGATAGAGGCATTCGACAGCAGCTCCAGCACGTGGTCACGGTCAGAGACGCTGTCCAGGCTGTTGCGGGTGGCGGAAGCAAAGCCCAGCCAGCCTGCCAGCTGCTCACGGTCGATTTCATAAGCCGTACCGGCCAGCGCGCCGCTGCCCAGCGGGCTGACGTCCAGACGCGTTAAGGTATCCTGTAAACGGCTCTCATCACGCGCCAGCATCTCAACGTAGGCCAGACACCAGTGCGCGAACGTCACTGGTTGCGCGCGTTGCAGGTGGGTATAACCCGGCATCACCGCATCCTGATTGTTCTGCGCAGTGTCCACCAGCGCGCTCTGCAGCTGACGATTCGCCGCCAGCAGTTCGCCGACGGTCTCTTTACACCACAGCTTCAGGTCGGTCGCCACCTGGTCATTACGGCTACGCCCGGTATGGAGCTTTTTACCCAGCTGGCCGACTTTGTCGATAAGTTTGCCTTCCACCCAACTGTGAATATCTTCGGCATCGCTCTGGAGGATTTGCTGCGGATCCAGACGCACCTCTTCCAGCAGGTTGTTCAGCGCCTCTTCCAGCTGCTGCTGTTCGTCTGCGGTCAGCACGCCAACGGTCACCAGCGCTTTGGACCAGGCCACAGAGCCGACAATATCCTGTTCGGCCAGGCGGTAGTCGAAGCGCAAAGAGTCGTTGAACTGTTTGAACCGCTGATCCGCTGCCTGTGTAAAACGCCCACCCCAAAGTGCCATAACGAATTTCCTTAATGATGATATTTTTGCCCGGTGGCGCTGCGCTTACCGGGCCTACAAAATTCACGTAGGCCGGATAAGCGAAGCGCCATCCGGCACAGAATCTTAAGCCAGAATACGCGTACCAATCGGCGTACCGTTAAACAGCGCCGGGAGTTGCTCCGCGTGACGCCAGGAGGCGATATCCACCGGACGACCCAGCGTGCGCGCGGCATCCAGCGCCGCGTTCACCTTAACGATCATGCCGTCGGTGATAATGCCCTGATCGATCAGCTGTTCGGCTTTTGCGGCGGTCATTTCCGCTATACGCTGGCCTTTGCCGTCCAGAATACCGCTCACGTCGGAGAGCAGGATCAGGTCTGCGCCCAGCGTGGCCGCCAGCGCGGTTGCCGCCTGGTCCGCATTGACGTTCATCAGCTCGCCCTCTTCGGTCACGCCGATTGAGCTCACCACCGGCAGAAAACCACCTTCCAGCAGGGTGTTAATCAGCTTAGGCGAACCTGGCTGCGCCAGTCCAACATGGCCAAGCGCTTCGTCGAGCTGGGTCACTTTCACGCTATCGCCATCGCCCAGACAGAGACCAACGGACGCGATGTGGTGCTTCTTCGCCCACGCCAGCAGCGTTTTGTTCGCCGTCCCCGCCAGCGCACCAGTAATAATGTCAATCTGGTCGGCAGGCGTGACGCGCAGGCCATTTTTCTTAATCACCGGCAGGTTGAGCCCTTTCATCAGCTCGTCCACCACACAGCCGCCGCCGTGGACAATCACCAGCGGACGTTGATGTGATTCACGATAGTTCACCAGCGCGGTAAACAGGCGCTCCAGCGCTTCTTCGCTGTCCAGCAGTACACCACCGAGTTTGATAATTAATGGGTTCATCATCACACCTTAAATAAGAGCCTGCGTTTCAGGGAAGCCGAAACGAATATTTGCACACTGCATTGCCTGTGCGGCAGCGCCTTTGAGTAAGTTATCTTCTGCGGCGACCACAATCAGGTGCTCGCCCTGCACGGCAAAGCCGATGTCGCAGAACGGCAGGCCGACCACGTTTTTTAGCGCTGGTACGCCTTTGTCATACAGACGCACCAGTGGTTTATCCGCATACGCCTGCGTGAAGACTTCGCTCACCTGTTCTTTGGTCACACCCGGCTTCAGGCGGCAGGTAATGGTTTCGAGGATCCCGCGCGGGAAGCTACCGAGGTGCGGGGTGAAGATCACCTCCGCGCCCAGATGGGTGGTGATTTCAGGGTGATGACGGTGATTAAACACGCCATACGGCTGAAGGCTCACTTCGCAGAAACTGTTGGAGATCGCGGCCTTGCGCCCGGCGCCGCTCACGCCGCTGGTGGCGTTGATCACCGGCCACTGGTCAAGATCCAGCAGACCCGCGTCGATCAGTGGCTTAAGGGAGAGCTGCGCCGCCGTCGGGTAACAGCCAGGCACGGCAATCAGATTCGCTTCTTTCAGTTTATCTGCGCTCCACTCCGCCAGGCCGTACACCGCTTTTTCGAGCAGATCCGGGTGCTGATGGGTGAAGCCGTAATATTTTTCGTAGAACGCGCTGTCGTTAACGCGAAACGCGCCGGAGAGATCGAAGACCACGCAACCGGCTGCCAGAAACTGCGGCGCCAGGTCGTGACTGACCTCGTGTGCGGTGGCTAAAAACACCACGTCAACGCCGTCGGTAAACTCGCTGATGTCAGACATGGCCTGCAAAGGCAAATCAACCACGCCCTTAAGTTGTGGATGCAAATCGGAAATTAACTTTCCGGCATCATTGCTTTGCGCTGACACGGTCAAAGCGGTTATGGTCATATGTGGGTGGCGATTCACGTAGCTTACAAGCTCTGCGCCCGCATAACCGCTAGCGCCTACAATCAGCGTATTCAACATCGGGTTCCTTTATGCTCAACGTTAATGTATTTTTATTCACATTTATTGCATGAATATTGATACTATCACGACCTAAGGTGTGTCAACAATGAAAATGAACTTACCGCCATTTATCGAGATTTACCGCGCCCTGATTGCCACACCGTCCATCAGCGCAACGGAAGAAGCGCTGGATCAAAGCAATGAGTCTTTAATCAATCTGCTGGCGGGTTGGTTTAGCGATCTTGGGTTTAACGTTGAGGTTCAGCCCGTCCCCGGAACACGTCACAAATTTAACCTGCTCGCCAGCACCGGACATGGCGCTGGCGGCCTGCTGCTGGCTGGTCACACTGACACTGTGCCGTTTGACGATGGCCGCTGGACCCGCGATCCGTTCACCCTGACAGAGCACGACAACAAGCTCTACGGTCTCGGCACGGCGGACATGAAAGGCTTCTTTGCTTTTATCCTCGACGCGCTGCGTGACGTGGACGTGACAACGCTGAAAAAGCCGCTCTACATTCTGGCGACCGCCGATGAAGAGACCAGCATGGCGGGCGCACGGTATTTCTCTGAAAACACGTCGATTCGCCCGGACTGCGCGATCATCGGTGAACCTACCTCTCTGCAACCGATTCGGGCGCACAAAGGCCATATTTCTACCGCAGTGCGCGTGCTGGGCCAGTCTGGTCACTCCAGCGATCCGGCGCGCGGCGTGAACGCCATTGAGCTGATGCATGACGCGATTGGCCGCATCATGACCCTGCGCGACGATCTGAAAGAGCGCTATCACTACGAGGCGTTCACCGTGCCGTATCCGACGCTGAACCTCGGCAGCCTGCACGGCGGTGATGCGTCCAACCGTATCTGCGCCTGCTGCGAACTGCATATGGATATCCGTCCTCTGCCGGGCATGACGCTGAGCGATCTGGATGGCTTACTGAACGAAGCGCTGGCACCGGTCAGCGAGCGCTGGCCGGGACGTCTGACGGTCTCCGAACTGCATCCGCCGATTCCAGGCTACGAATGCCCGCCTGACCACCAGCTGGTTCAGGTGGTGGAAAAACTGCTCGGGGAGAAAACCGACGTGGTGAACTACTGTACCGAAGCGCCGTTTATTCAGACCCTGTGCCCGACGCTGGTTCTGGGCCCTGGCTCCATCAACCAGGCCCACCAGCCGGACGAATATCTCGAAACCCGCTTCATCAAGCCCACCCGCGAACTCATTACCCAGGTTGTGCATCACTTCTGCTGGCATTAAAACGGCCCCTCACCCTGCCCTCTCCCCAAAGGGGAGAGGGTGTTCAAGTACCCTCTCCCCTTTGGGGAGAGGGTTAGGGTGAGGGGAGTAAATCCCGCGATCTCCGTCACATTCCCATAAGCATCTCTTATCTGACGCAATACGAATTAAATTTCGTAAATTGCCCGCATTTATTCATCTGCTGAACCGTTTTCGCAGCAATTGACGACGGGGGTTTTACGTGGCTTTATAAAGGGAGATGACAAAATAATGTCCAGAAATTTTCGCCTGGGCATAAACAAAAATGATGGGGTGACTGGGTTTTTATGAACGAACAATATTCCGCGTTGCGTAGTAATGTCAGTATGCTCGGCAAAGTGCTTGGAGATACCATCAAAGATGCGTTGGGGGAGAACATCCTCGACCGTGTTGAAACCATCCGCAAGCTGTCCAAATCTTCCCGCGCCGGTAACGAGGCCAATCGTCAGGAGCTGCTCACCACCTTGCAGAACCTCTCTAATGATGAGCTACTGCCCGTTGCCCGCGCCTTCAGCCAGTTTCTGAACCTGGCAAACACCGCTGAGCAATACCACAGCATTTCGCCAAAAGGCGAAGCGGCCAGCAACCCGGAAGTCATTGCCCGCACCCTTCGTAAACTCAAAGACCAGCCCAACCTCAACGAAGCGACCATCAAAAAAGCGGTGGAATCCCTTTCGCTGGAGCTGGTGCTGACCGCACACCCAACCGAAATCACACGTCGTACGCTGATCCACAAAATGGTGGAAGTGAACAACTGTCTGAAGCAGTTGGATAACAAAGACATTGCCGACTACGAACGTAACCAGCTTATGCGCCGCCTGCGCCAGCTGATTGCTCAGTCCTGGCACACCGATGAAATTCGTAAGCATCGCCCAAGCCCGGTCGACGAAGCCAAATGGGGCTTTGCGGTGGTGGAAAACAGCCTGTGGGAAGGGGTGCCAAACTACCTGCGCGAGCTGAACGAACAGCTGGAAGAAAATCTGGGCTATCGCCTGCCGGTCGACTTTGTGCCGGTTCGCTTCACTTCCTGGATGGGCGGCGACCGCGACGGCAACCCGAACGTGACGGCGGAAATCACCCGTCACGTCCTGTTGTTGAGCCGCTGGAAAGCAACCGACCTGTTCCTGAAAGATATTCAGGTGCTGATCTCCGAGCTGTCGATGGTAGAAGCGACGCCGGATCTGCGCGCGCTGGCCGGTGAAGAAGGTGCCAGTGAGCCGTACCGTTTCCTGATGAAAAAACTGCGCGGTCAGCTGATGGCCACGCAGGCCTGGCTGGAAGCGCGCCTGAAAGGCCAGCGCCTGCCGAAGCCGGAAGGTCTGCTGAGCCAGAACGAACAGCTCTGGGAACCGCTGTACGCCTGTTATAAATCGCTTCAGGCCTGCGGGATGGGCATCATTGCCAATGGCGAACTGCTCGACACCCTGCGCCGCGTGAAGTGTTTCGGCGTGCCGCTGGTGCGTATCGACGTCCGTCAGGAAAGCACCCGTCATACCGAAGCGCTGGGCGAGCTGACCCGCTATCTCGGCATTGGCGACTATGAAAGCTGGTCCGAAGCCGACAAACAGGCGTTCCTGATCCGCGAGCTGAACTCCAAGCGCCCGCTGCTGCCGCGCAATTGGGAGCCAAGCAATGACACCCGCGAAGTGCTCAACACCTGTAAAGCGATCGTGGATGCGCCGAAAGGATCGGTGGCCGCCTATGTGATCTCCATGGCGAAGACCCCGTCCGACGTGCTGGGCGTTCACCTTCTGCTGAAAGAAGCGGGCATCGACTACGCTCTGCCGGTAGCACCGCTGTTTGAGACTCTCGACGACCTGAACAACGCCAACGACGTGATGACCCAGCTGCTGAACATCGACTGGTATCGCGGCTTTATTCAGGGCAAGCAGATGGTGATGATTGGCTATTCCGACTCCGCGAAAGATGCGGGCGTGATGGCAGCCTCCTGGGCGCAGTATCAGGCGCAGGATGCGCTAATCAAAACCTGCGAAAAAGCCGGTATTGAACTGACCCTGTTCCACGGACGCGGCGGCTCAATTGGTCGTGGCGGTGCGCCTGCACACGCGGCGCTGCTCTCCCAACCACCAGGAAGCCTGAAAGGCGGACTGCGCGTGACCGAGCAGGGCGAGATGATCCGCTTCAAGTACGGCCTGCCGGAAGTGACCATCAGCAGCCTGTCGCTCTATACCAGTGCGATCCTGGAAGCCAACCTGCTGCCGCCGCCGGAGCCAAAAGAATCCTGGTGCCGGATTATGGACGAGCTGTCTGACATCTCCTGCGATCTGTATCGCGGCTACGTGCGTGAAAACAAAGACTTTGTGCCTTACTTCCGCTCAGCCACGCCTGAGCAGGAGCTGGGTAAACTGCCGCTCGGCTCGCGCCCGGCCAAGCGTCGTCCTACTGGCGGCGTTGAATCCCTGCGCGCCATTCCGTGGATCTTTGCCTGGACGCAAAACCGTCTGATGCTGCCAGCCTGGCTGGGTGCCGGTGCGGCGCTGCAAAAAGTGGTGGAAGACGGTAAGCAGAGCGAACTGGAAACCATGTGCCGCGACTGGCCATTCTTCTCTACCCGTCTGGGCATGCTGGAGATGGTCTTCTCGAAAGCCGACCTGTGGCTGGCGGAATACTACGATCAGCGTCTGGTGAAACCCGAGCTGTGGGCGCTGGGTAAAGAGCTACGCGAGCTGCTGGAAGGCGACATCAAAGTGGTGCTGGATATCGCTAACGACTCCCACCTGATGGAAGACCTGCCGTGGATCGCCGAGTCTATCCAACTGCGTAACATCTACACCGACCCGCTGAACGTTTTACAGGCTGAACTGCTGCACCGTTCGCGTCTGGCGGAAGAGGAAGGTAAAGAGCCGGATCCGCGCGTTGAACAGGCGCTGATGGTGACGATTGCGGGCGTTGCGGCGGGGATGCGTAACACCGGTTGATCGGTTTTGCCGGGTGGCGCTTACGCTTACCCGGCCTACAATAGGCTTTTCGTAGGCCCGGCAAGCGCCAGCGTCGCCGGGCAATACCCTGGTATCCACACCATGCACCACGATATCCCCCACATCCTGAATGACCTGATCAACGGCACCTTGCCGCTGCGTCAGGTGCATTTCCCCCCTTCGGCTAAACCGCTCCCCCGAACGTCACCTTGCCTCGTGCTTAGCTTTGATACGGCCTGCGAAGCGTTATTTTTTTCATCCGGTAATATTCCGCTTCAACCCGCCTTTTCGCTCAACATCAGCTTCGGCAAGCAACAACTGACTCTTCAGCTCGAGCGCGACAACACGCTTTTGCAACAGCAACAGGTTGCCAGACGCGGGCCGCGAGTGGGCGCATTCCTTTTGCAGACGCTCGCTGAATTGCAAATGCAGCCAGACGATCGGGAAACGGCCAGACTGGTGGTATTAAGTTTGCTCAGCCACTGTCGCGATCTGCTGGGCAGCGATATCCATACCGCCAGCCGCAGCCGTGCATTATTTGAAGCGATTCGTCACTACATCGAAGAACATCACGCCTCTGCACTGACCCGTGAATCGGTGGCGCAGGCGTTTTATATTTCACCGAACTACCTTTCTCATCTTTTTCAAAAAACAGGCAGCGTGGGGTTCAACGAATATCTTACGCAAACACGCCTCGAGCACGCGCGTCAGCTTCTTAAAGGCTACGAGTTTAAAATCAAAGATATCGCTGCAAGCTGCGGATTTACGGACAGCAACTACTTTTGCCGTCTCTTTCGCAAGCACACTGAACGTTCCCCTTCCGAATATCGACGCCAGTATCACAGCCAGCTGATCGCCAAAAAGTAGCATTGTGATCGCTCTCTCACTTCGCCAGGGACATTACATTTATCCAGTATTTGGCAAAATTGACCTGTATTCGCCGCGACTGGGTGCGCCGTATCCTTTATTCAACCTTTCTGACTTAAGGAAAAATAATGGAACTGTACCTGGATACCGCCAACGTGGCAGAAGTTGAACACCTGGCGCGCATTTTTCCCATTGCGGGCGTGACCACCAACCCAAGCATCGTAGCCGCCAGCGGCGAATCTGTCTGGGAGGTGTTGCCGCGCCTGCAGCATGCTATCGGCCCGGAGGGCAGGCTGTTTGCCCAAACCATGAGCCGCGACGCCGAAGGAATGGTGGCGGAAGCAAAACGGCTGAACAATGCCCTGCCGGACATCGTGGTAAAAATTCCCGTCACTGCACAGGGGCTCATCGCGATTAAAGCGCTGAAGAAAGAGGGAATTACCACGCTGGGAACCGCCGTTTACAGCGCCGCTCAGGGGTTACTGGCCGCGCTGGCAGGAGCGAAATATGTCGCACCGTATGTAAACCGCGTCGATGCGCAGGGCGGTGACGGCATTCGCACGGTACAGGAACTGCAATCCCTGCTGGAACAGCATGCGCCAGAGAGCATGGTGCTGGCTGCCAGCTTTAAAACGCCGCGCCAGGCGCTGGATTGCCTGTTGGCAGGATGTGAGGCAATCACGCTTCCCTTAGACGTAGCGCAACAAATGCTCGGCACGCCAGCGGTAGAGTCAGCCATAGAGAAGTTCGAGCAGGACTGGAAAAACGCGTTTGGTAACCTCAACCTCTAAGGGAGAAATGTTATGGACCGTATCATTCAATCGCCGGGGAAGTACATCCAGGGCGCTGATGTTCTTACTCGTCTCGGCGACTACCTGAAGCCGCTGGCGACTCGCTGGCTGGTGGTAGGCGATAAATTTGTGCTGGGTTTTGCCGAAGAAACCCTGCGTCAGAGTTTTAAAAAAGCCGGACTCCATGCCGAAATTGCACCGTTTGGCGGCGAATGTTCGCAAAATGAAATCGATCGCCTGAAAAAACTGGCCGACAGTACCGACTGCCTGGCGGTGCTGGGTATCGGGGGAGGAAAAACGCTGGATACCGCCAAAGCGCTGGCGCACTTTATGGACGTGCCGGTGGCTATTGCCCCGACCATTGCCTCCACCGATGCGCCGTGCAGTGCCCTTTCCGTGATTTATACCGACAGCGGCGAGTTCGATCGCTACCTGATGCTGCCGCACAACCCGAACATGGTGATTGTCGATACCAGGGTGGTGGCGGGCGCACCTGCGCGCCTGCTGGCCGCCGGGATTGGCGATGCCCTGGCAACCTGGTTTGAAGCGCGCGCCTGTTCGCGTAGCGGCGCCACGACCATGGCGGGTGGCAAGTGCACGCAGGCAGCGTTAGCGCTGGCTGAGCTGTGCTACAACACGCTGGTTGAAGAGGGCGAGAAAGCGATGCTGGCGGCGGAACAACACGTGGTGACGCCTGCTCTGGAACGCATTATTGAAGCCAACACCTATCTGAGCGGCGTGGGCTTCGAAAGTGGCGGGCTGGCGGCGGCACACGCCATTCACAATGGCATGACGGCGGTGCCGGATGCGCACCATTTCTACCACGGTGAAAAAGTGGCATTTGGTACGCTGACGCAACTGGTACTGGAGAACGCGCCGGTAGAAGAAATCGAAACCGTTGCGGCGCTGTGCCATAGCGTCGGGCTGCCAATTACGCTGGCGCAGCTGAATATCAAAGAGGATATTCCGGCTAAAATGCGGCTGATCGCGGAGGCGTCCTGTGCCGAAGGGGAAACCATTCACAACATGCCTGGCGGCGTAACGCCGGATCAGGTCTATGCGGCGCTGCTGGTGGCGGACCAGTATGGACAGCGATTCTTGCAGGAGTGGGAGTAATAGAAAAGCCGGGTGGCGCTGCGCTTACCCGGCCTACATGGCACTTTAATTTGTAGGCCGGGTAAGGCGTAGCCGCCACCCGGCACAAGGGTTACTTCACGTCAAACCGATCCAAATCCATCACTCGCGCCCATGCGGCAACGAAGTCGCGGACGAACTTCTCTTGTGCATCGCTGCTGGCGTAAACTTCGGCCAGCGCGCGGAGGACAGCGTTGGAACCGAAGACCAGATCGGCGCGGGTGGCGGTATATTTCACTTCCCCGCTGGCGCGATCGCTACCGGCAAACAGCTCGTTTGAGTCGTCGGTCGCTTTCCACTGGGTATTCATATCCAGCAGATTGACGAAGAAGTCGTTGCTCAGCACGCCCTCGCGGTTAGTAAACACGCCATTCTTGCTGCCATCGAAGTTTGCACCCAGCACGCGCAAACCGCCGATCAACACCGTCAGTTCCGGCGCGGTCAGGGTCAACTGCTGGGCTTTGTCGATCAGCAGCGACTCCGTGGTGGACACATCCACCTGTGCGCGATAGTTACGGAAACCGTCGGCAATCGGTTCGAGCAGGTTAAACATCTCGATATCCGTCTGATCCTGGCGCGCATCCACACGACCTGGAGTGAACGGTACATTGACGTAAACGCCTGCCGCTTTCGCCGCCTGCTCAACGCCCACGACACCCGCCAGCACAATGATATCGGCCAGTGAAGCTTTGTTGGTGGTGCGCTGGATCGCTTCCAGAGCCGGTAATGCCCGCACCGCCGCGGCGTTAACGTCCCAGTCGCGCTGAGGTGCCAGCGCCAGACGCGCGCCGTTCGCGCCGCCACGCTTGTCGCCGCCGCGGAAGGTCGATGCCGACGCCCAGGCCACGGAAACCAGCTCGCTCACGGAGAGACCAGAGGCCGCGATTTCCGCTTTCAGGCTTTCAATATCTTCCTGCGTCGGATGGAACACCGGCTGAGGCAGCGGATCCTGCCAAATCAGATCTTCTTTCGGTACTTCCGGGCCGATGTACCGCACTTTTGGCCCCATATCGCGGTGGGTCAGCTTGAACCACGCGCGCGCAAAGGCTTCGTTGAAGGCCTGCGGATCGTTCAGGAAACGACGGGAAATTTTCTCGAATTCCGGATCAAAACGCAGCGTCAGGTCGGTGACCAGCATGGTTGGCTTGCGTTTTTTCGACGGGTCGAACGGGTCAGGCATAATTTCCGGCGCATCCACGGCTTCAAACTGAATTGCGCCCGCCGGGCTACGCGTCTGCACCCATTCGTATTTGAACAGGTTCTCGAAGAAATAGTTGCTCCACTGGGTTGGGGTTTGAGACCAGATAACTTCCAGCCCGGAGGTGATGGCGTCAGCGCCAATACCGGTGCCGTGCGTGCTGGCCCAGCCCAGGCCCTGCGCTTCAATAGGCGACGCTTCAGGGTCAGTGCCCACGTGCGTGGCTTCGCCTGCACCGTGCGTTTTACCGAGCGTATGGCCGCCTGCAATAAGCGCAACGGTCTCTTCGTCATTCATGCCCATGTTGCCAAAGGTAGCGCGGATCGCCGCCGCCGCAGACAGCGGTTCACCACTGGCGTTTGGCCCCTCCGGGTTAACGTAAATCAGGCCCATTTCTGTGGCGGCCAGCGGGCGCTTCGCCAGCGCTTCCGGGTCACGGTGAGTCAGCCAGGCTTTTTCATCGCCCCAGTTCACGTCCAGATCCGGTTCCCAGACGTCTTCACGCCCGGCACCGAAACCAAAGGTGCGGAAGCCGGAGTTCTCCAGCGCCACGTTACCCGCGAGGATAAACAGGTCGGCCCAGGAGATTTTTTGTCCGTATTTTTGCTTAATTGGCCACAGCAGACGGCGAGCCTTATCCAGGCTGACGTTGTCAGGCCAGGAGTTCAGCGGCGCAAAACGCTGCTGACCGCGACCGGCACCGCCGCGACCATCAACGGAGCGATAGGTACCCGCACCGTGCCAGGCCATACGGATAAACAGGCCCGCATAGCTGCCCCAGTCGGCAGGCCACCACGGTTGTGAGTCGGTTAACAGTGCTTTGAGATCGCCCTTAAGGGCGGAATAGTCGAGCTTACTGAATTCTTTGCGGTAGTCGAAGTCTTCACCCAGAGGGTTTGAACGGCTGGAGTGTTGATTAAGTAAATCGATGCGTAGTTGTTTAGGCCACCACTCTTTGCTGCCGGTACCTGCACCCGCGCTGTGATCGACGCCGCCCTGGTGGAACGGACATTTGCCGGCGGATGCCGCGTTATTGGTCTCGTCTGACATGCTCATCGCTATGCTCCCTTTACAGTGTTACCGTTACGATATACACCACTAGCGATAAGAGATAGTTGAATTAATCCACAGATTCGATAGCTAATACCTTTTAACTTTCTGTTCGAGTAAAAAACCCTCACTTTATGAGGGTTTTTTACTTTATAACGCCGGGCGGACACCCAGCGTATGGCAAATGGCGTAACTCATCTCCGCGCGGTTAAGCGTATAGAAGTGGAAATCCTTCACCCCTTCACGGCTTAAAATCTTCACCATATCCATCGCGATATTGGCCCCCACCAGTTTGCGTGTTTCTGGGTCATCGTCCAAACCTTCGTACATTTTGGACATCCACAGCGGAATGCGCACGTTGGTCATATCCGCGAATTTCTTCGCCTGTTTGAAGTTCGAGACCGGCAGAATGCCAGGGATGATTTCGACATCAATACCCGCCGAGACGCAGCGGTCGCGAAAGCGTAAATAGCTTTCCACATCAAAGAAGAACTGAGTAATGGCGCGATTGGCACCTGCGTCCACCTTACGCTTCAGGTTAAGCAGATCCGCCTGGGCGCTTTTCGCTTCCGGGTGAACTTCCGGGTAAGCGGCAACGGAAATATCAAAGTCAGCAACGTCTTTCAGCAGGGCAACCAGATCGGTGGCGTACATGTCCGGCTTACCGCTCCCCGGCGGCAGGTCGCCGCGCAGGGCAACGATATGACGAATGCCGTTGTTCCAGTAGTCCTGAGCAATCGCGCGCAGTTCATCAGGGGTGGCGTCGATACAGGTTAGGTGCGGTGCCGCTTCCAGACCGGTTCGGTCTTTAATGCCCTTAATGATGCTGTGCGTGCGGTCACGCTCACCGGAGTTGGCGCCGTAGGTTACGGAGACGAACTTCGGCTTCAGGCTGCTCAGGCGATCGATAGAGCTCCACAGGGTTTGCTCCATTTCACTGGTGCGCGGCGGGAAAAATTCAAAAGAGACGTTAATCTGGCCGTTTACTTCGGCCAGGCTCTGATTCAGGGCTTCCCGCTGGTTGGCGTGAAAAAAGCTCATACCTTACCTCTATCTTTCGCGTGTCATTGTTTGTTGTGTTGTGAACTTCTATACGTTTAGACGTCCAGATGTAAAAATGACGGAAAAGCGGGATGACGTCAACAGAAATAATCAACATTAACGGTGAGGTTTGTTCAGGGAAGATGAAGGGCGTTCATGATGGGGGGTGAGAAGGCCCCTCACCCCAGCCCTCTCCCCAAAGGGGCGAGGGGGGAAAGACCGCACCGAGCAGTCCCCTCTCCCCTAAGGGGAGAGGGTTAGGGTGAGGGGTTACAGTAGCTTAGCCAGGCGATTAATGTCGGACTGAATGGCTCCGGCGGTCACATCGCGCCCCGCACCCGGGCCACGGATCACCAGCGGGTTATCGCGGTACCAGCGGCTTTCGATGGCGAAGACGTTATCGCACGGCAGCAGCGCCGCCAGCGGATGTTCAGGACGTACCGCCTCCACGCCCACGCGCGCTTTACCGTTCGCCTCGAAGCGCGCCACGTAACGCAGCACCAGGCCCATCTCGTTTGCCGCTTCCAGACGTTGCACCATCTGCTCGTTCAGCTCGTCGCCGTTCTCAAAGAAGTGATCGACAGATCCTTCCTCGCAGCCCGCAGGCACCAGAGACTCAACGCGTACCTGACCCGGCTCAATGTCGTAGCCCGCTTCACGCGCCAGGATCACCAGCTTGCGCATCACGTCTTTACCGGCAAGGTCAACGCGCGGATCCGGCTCGGTTAAGCCCTGCTGCCACGCCTGATCCACCAGGTCGGTGAACGGCACGGTACCGTCAAATTGCAGGAACAGCCAGGAGAGCGTGCCGGAGAAGATCCCGCTCAGCGCCAGAATGCTGTCGCCGCTATCAATCAGATCGCGCACGGTATGGTTAACCGGCAGACCTGCGCCAACGGTGGCGTTATACAGCCAGTGACGACCCGTTTTTTCGAACGCGTCGTGGATCTGGCGATATTTATCAGTGCTGCTCGCGCCTGCCAGCTTGTTGGCGCTGATGACGTGGAACCCGTGGCTGGCAAAATCCAGATACTGATCGGCCAGTTGCTCGCTGGCGGTAACGTCCAGCACCACCAGATCGTCGTACGGGTGCGCGCGCATCCACAGGAACAGCGACTCTTCGTCCTGCTCAACCGCTTCATCGTTAAAGAAGGCCAGCGCCCGACTGGCGTCCAGCCCTTCGTAGTTCAACAGGCTGCGGCGGCTGTCCACCACGCCTGCCAGAATAAACTCAAATCCGGTACGCGCCGAAAGCGTGACCTGCTCGCGGGCGAACAGCTCCAGCCAGCGGGAACCGATGTTCCCTTTCCCGAACAGTACCAGGCCGATGCGTTTTTCCGCACGGAACAGGGAGGTGTGCAGGCCCTGAATCAGGCTTTCGGTTGGCCCCTTGCGCAGAACGGCAACCAGGCTGATGCCCTCTTCCGACTGCCAGGTGAACTCCACCGGCTGCCCTTTCAGCTGCTGCCAGAAGCGGTGGCAGTGCAGCGGGTTACGGGTGACGCCCGCGCCCACCATTGCCACCAGCGCCAGTCCCTGACGCAGGCGAAGCTCGCCCGGCAGTCCCGCTTCATCCAGAATCTTCAGGGCGCTGTCCACCACTTCAGCGGTATAGCAGAACTGCAACAGCTGGCGATCGTTATGCACGCCAACGGCCAGCGGACGCACCTGGGCACGTTTCAGGATGGTGTCGATATCTTTGTGCGCCAGTTTGAAATCCTGGCCCGCAGGCACCTGGAACTCAATCAGGCAGATGTCATCGTGGCTGGTGACAATGCGCGCGCCCGTACCGGATGCCAGCACGCGCTCGATGCGAGTGGAACCCTGATCCGGCGTGTAGCTACAGCGTAGTTGCAGGTCGATGTCGCTGCCGGAAACCGGCTGTAGCGTGCGCGCGTGCAGCACTGGTGCCGCCAGACGCGCCAGCTCGCTCGCTTCGTCGAGACGCAGCAGCGGCAACAGGCAGGCATCTTTCACTTTGCGCGGGTCCGCGCTGTAGACACCGGCCACGTCGCTCCAGATGGTGACGCGGGACACGCCCGCCAGGGCGCCAATCTGCGTTGCCGAGTAGTCAGAGCCGTTACGGCCCAGCAGTACGGTTTCACCTGCGTTGCTGCGACTGATAAAGCCGGTCACCACAATACGTTTACCCGGATGTTGCACCAGCAGCTGTTGCAGCAGCGGGTAGGACAACCCTTCGTCTACCTGCGGCTGTGCGGCGCGTTCGGCACGCAGGAAATCACGCGCGTCGAGCCAGGCGGCTTCCACGCCAAGATGTTGCAGCACGGCGGCCATCAGGCGCGCAGACCACACTTCACCATGGCCAACCACTTCCGCATACACCGCATCGGTAATGCCGCTGTCCAGCAGAGCTGCCAGACGCTCAAGGTCGTGCGTAAAAGCGCTTATCAGTCCGTCCGCCACGTCTGCAGGCAGCAAACCGGCAATCAGTTCACTCTGGTAACGACGTAAGGACTGTTGCACCTGATGCGCAGAGAGGCGATCGGTCTGGCTCAGTTTCAGCCAGCTAATCAGCTGGTTGGTGGTGCTGCCCGCCGCAGAGACAACCATCATGTCCCCCGGCTGTGAATACTCGGTCATGATCCCTGCGACACGCAGATAACATTTCACATCAGCAAGACTACTACCACCAAACTTGTGCAGCTGACGACCCTTCGCCCCTGCCTGCGCTATCACACTCATGATTACCCCTTGGCTGCGACCCGGAAGCCATTTTCCAGATCGGCAATTAAATCTTCAGAATCTTCAATACCGGTCGAGATACGCAGCAGCGTCTCGGAAATCCCGGCGGCGGCACGTGCTTCGGGTGCCATACCTGCGTGCGTCATGGTTGCGGCGTGGGAGATCAAGCTTTCTACTCCCCCTAAGGATTCCGCCAGCGTAAACAATGACAACCCGCTCAGGAAGCGACGCAGCGTTTGCTCGTCACCGTCCAGTTCAAAACTTAACATCGCGCCAAATCCTTTCTGTTGGCGCGCGGCAATCTCGTGCCCCTGGTTTTCCGGCAGCGACGGGTGATAAAGCTTCTTCACCAGCGGCTGGGTTTTCAGGAAATCCACGATCGCCTGGGCATTACGCTGCGCCACGTCCATACGCGGTGACAGGGTGCGGATACCGCGCAGCAGCAAATAGCTGTCGAACGCGCCCGCGGTGACGCCAATGTTATTGGCCCACCATGCCAGTTCAGTGACAACATCAGGATCTTTGGCAATCACCACACCCGCTACCACGTCAGAATGGCCGTTCAGATATTTCGTGCATGAATGCAACACCAGATCGGCACCCAGTGCCAGTGGGTTCTGAAGGGCCGGACTGAGGAACGTATTATCCACTACACTTATCGCTCCCGCATCCCTTGCGAGCTGACAAATTTTCGCAATATCGACTACGCGCAACAATGGATTGCTTGGACTTTCCACCAGAACCAGCTTTGGCTGTTCGGCTAACGCCTGTTTCAGCGCCTGTTCGTCGTTTTGATCGACAAACAACACGCGGTAGCAGCCACGTTTCGCCAGGCTATCAAACAGACGATAGCTGCCGCCGTAGCAGTCGTGCGGCGCCACCAGCAAATCGCCAGGTTTCAGGAACACCGTGGTCACCAGATGAATGGCAGACATGCCGGTATTGGTTAATACCGCACCTGCGCCGCCTTCCAGTTCCGCCAGCGCGCGCTGGGTAACGTCACGCGTAGGATTGCCGCGACGCGAGTAGTCATGCGCGCGAGGTTCATTAAATCCGGTGAAATTATAGGTGCTGGAGAGATGAATTGGCGGGACAACGCAGCCGTACTGCTCGTCATCATTCAATCCGCTACGCACTGCGATGGTGGCCTGTTTACGCGTCATGGTGAGGCTTCCTGGCGAATGAGGTGAATAGTCAGGCACCAGAGTAAACATTGAAAGTATGGACGTCAATACATCTGGACATCTAAACTTCTTTGCGTATAGATTGAGCAATGCGCAAATAGCCGTTAAAATTATATGCTTTAGGACACGCTACAGCGGCAATATCCGTGCCTCGGTATCGTCTCTACGGTAAACTACGCAAGATTACGGTTCAAAACTGATGGTTACCGGTTTTGCACCTTTAGATTAATGACTGAGAGGATTAAAGGTATCTCATGGCTGAATGGAGCGGCGAATATATCAGCCCATACGCTGAGCACGGTAAGAAGAGTGAGCAAGTCAAGAAAATCACGGTGTCCATTCCTCTGAAGGTGTTGAAGATCCTCACCGATGAACGTACGCGTCGTCAGGTGAACAACCTGCGTCACGCCACTAACAGCGAACTGCTGTGCGAAGCGTTCCTGCATGCGTTTACCGGCCAACCGTTGCCGAACGATGACGATCTGCGCAAAGAGCGCAGTGACGAAATTCCAGAAGAGGCGAAGGTGATCATGCGTGAATTGGGTATCGACCCGGATACGTGGGAATACTGATAAGCGGATACAAAAAAGGCACCTTGCGGTGCCTTTTTTTCGGGAAACTTATTTAGCGCCCGGGATGCTGAAACGCTTGTTGAAGCGGTCAACACGGCCACCGGTTGCAACATCACGCTGCTTACCAGTGTAGAACGGGTGGCATTTGCCGCACACGTCCAGGTTCAGATCGTGACCCACGGTAGAGCGGATCTGGATAGAGTTACCGCAAGAGCAGTTTGCAGTAATCATTTCGTATTTCGGGTGAATATCTTTTTTCATGGGAGAACCTCAGTTAAGGCCGCGTCGCTCTTCCAGCCCTAACGCCAGACACCACGCGATGTTGAATGTAAGTTCTTTGGCGTAAAGTACACCAAAGGCGGCGAATCATACAGAATTTAACCAACGTATGCAAACTGATCCGCACGCCGCTTTCACTAATGTGTATACTAACGCGCCACTTTTCAAGTCAGGAAGATTCGATGCCCGTCGCTCACGTTGCCCTGCCCGTTCCGCTTCCCCGCACCTTTGACTACCTGCTGCCCGACAGCATGAGCGCCAAAGCGGGCTGTCGCGTGACCGTGCCGTTCGGTAAACAGCAGCGCGTGGGGATCGTCGTCTCCGTCAGCGATAAAAGCGAGCTGCCGCTTACCGAGCTGAAATCGATCGTTGAAGTGCTGGATGATGAACCTGTTTACTCTCACAGCACCTGGCGACTGCTGCTGTGGGCGGCAGATTATTATCACCATCCTATTGGCGACGTATTGTTCCACGCCCTGCCGATTATGCTGCGTCAGGGTAAGCGCGCCAGCCATGCGCCAATGTGGTACTGGTTTGCCACGGAGGAAGGCCAGGCCGTCGACATCAACAGCCTGAAGCGCTCGCAAAAACAACAGCAGGCGTTGGCCGCGCTACGCCAGGGGAAAATCTGGCGCCATCAGGTCGACGAGCTCGAGGTGAGCGAAACCGCGTTGCAGGCATTAAGGAAGAAAGGGCTGAGCGAGCTGGCCAGCGAAGCACCTGCCCTTCACGACTGGCGCGACGGCTTTTCCGTCTCGGGCGATCGCCTGCGTCTGAATACCGAGCAGGCCACCGCCGTGGGCGCGATTCACAGCGCCGCCGATCGTTTCTCCGCCTGGCTGCTGGCGGGCGTCACCGGCTCCGGTAAAACCGAAGTGTATCTGAGCGTACTGGAAAATGTGCTCGCGCAGGGTAAACAGGCGCTGGTAATGGTGCCGGAAATCGGCCTGACGCCGCAAACCATCGCCCGTTTCCGTGAACGCTTTAATGCGCCCGTTGAGGTTCTGCACTCCGGCCTGAACGACAGCGAGCGCCTCAGCGCCTGGCTGAAAGCGAAAAACGGCGAAGCGGCGATTGTGATTGGCACCCGTTCCTCACTCTTTACGCCGTTTAAAAATCTCGGCGTTATCGTGATCGATGAAGAGCATGACAGCTCCTATAAACAGCAGGAAGGCTGGCGCTATCACGCCCGCGACTTAGCCGTGTACCGCGCCCACAGCGAGCAAATCCCCATTATTCTGGGGTCCGCCACCCCCGCGCTTGAAACGCTGCACAACGTTCGCCAGCGTAAATACCACATGCTGCGCCTGACGCGCCGCGCGGGGAATGCCCGTCCGGCCATTCAGCATGTGCTGGATCTGAAAGGCCAACAGGTGCAGGCCGGGTTAGCGCCTGCGCTGATTAGCCGCATGCGCCAACATTTGCAGGCGGGCAACCAGGTGATCCTGTTCCTGAACCGCCGCGGCTTCGCGCCTGCGTTGCTGTGCCACGACTGCGGCTGGATTGCCGAGTGCCCGCGCTGCGATCACTACTACACCTTCCACCAGGCTCAGCGCCATTTACGCTGCCACCACTGCGACAGCCAGCGTCCGGTACCCCGTCAGTGCCCGTCCTGCGGCTCAACGCACATCGTGCCGGTGGGTCTGGGGACGGAGCAGCTCGAACAGGCGCTGGCGCCGTTCTTCCCTGATGTGCCCATTTCGCGTATCGACAGGGATACCACCAGCCGCAAAGGGGCACTGGAGCAGCAGCTGGCGGAAGTGCATCGCGGCGGCGCGCGCATCCTGATTGGCACTCAAATGCTGGCGAAAGGGCATCACTTCCCGGACGTGACGCTGGTCGCCCTGCTGGACGTCGACGGCGCGCTGTTCTCCGCGGATTTTCGCTCCGCCGAGCGTTTCGCACAGCTTTATACCCAGGTTGCTGGTCGCGCCGGTCGAGCGGGTAAGCAGGGCGAAGTAGTGCTGCAAACGCACCATCCTGAGCACCCGCTGCTGCAAACGCTGCTGCACAAAGGCTATGACGCCTTCGCCGACCAGGCGCTGGCCGAACGTCAGACGATGCAGCTTCCTCCGTGGACCAGCCACGTCATCATCCGTGCGGAAGATCATAACAACCAGCAGGCGCCGCTATTCCTGCAACAGCTGAGAAATCTCCTGCAGGCCAGCCCACTGGTGGATAATCAGCTGTGGATTTTAGGCCCGGTACCCGCGCTCGCCCCGAAACGCGGCGGCCGTTTCCGCTGGCAACTCTTACTTCAGCACCCTTCGCGTATCCGTTTACAGCAGATCGTCAGCGGCACGCTGGCGCTGATTAATACCCTGCCGGAAGCGCGAAAAGTGAAGTGGGTTCTGGACGTCGATCCGATTGAAGGCTGAAGACGGATCGAAAAATTTAATGCGCCTCACACTTTTTATGAAAATTCTGTAACCGATTCCATTAACTATCTGTAAAAATGGTGCGGTCCGCAGTTCGGTGTTCAGGCGAGGAGAAGACGTTGAAGTCCAGGAAAGAGGTTGCCTCGGCGACCATGAAAGACGTTGCCGAGAAAGCACAAGTCTCAACAGCAACCGTGTCCCGCGCATTGATGAACCCTGACAAAGTCTCCCAGGCGACCCGAAACCGGGTTGAAAAGGCGGCGCTTGAGGTCGGTTATTTCCCGCAAGCCATGGGGCGCAACGTTAAACGCAACGAATCCCGCACCATCCTGGTGATCGTGCCGGACATCTGCGATCCCTTCTTCAGCGAAATCATCCGCGGCATTGAGGTCACGGCCGCCGCCCAGGGCTATCTGGTGCTGATTGGTGATTGTGCCCACCAGAACCAGCAGGAAAAAACGTTCATCGACCTGATCATCACCAAGCAGATTGATGGCATGCTGCTGCTTGGCTCACGCCTGCCGTTTGATGCCAGCATTGAAGAACAGCGCAATTTACCGCCAATGGTCATGGCGAACGAATTCGCGCCGGAGCTGGAGCTGCCGACCGTTCATATCGATAACCTCACCGCTGCGTTCAACGCCGTGAACTATCTTCAGGAGCTGGGGCATAAGCGTATCGGTTGTATTGCCGGACCAGAAGAGATGCCGCTGTGTCATTACCGGTTGCAGGGCTACGTTCAGGCGCTTCGCCGTACCGGGGCTGTTGTCGATCCGCACTACATTGCGCGCGGTGATTTCACCTTTGAAGCGGGCGGGCAGGCGCTGCAAAAATTGCTTGCCTTACCAGAACCGCCTACCGCGGTCTTCTGCCACAGCGACGTGATGGCGCTGGGGGCGTTATCCTACGCCAAACGTCACGGCCTGCGCGTGCCAAAGGACCTGTCGATAATCGGTTTTGATAATATTTCGCTTTCGGAGTTTTGCGATCCGCCGCTTTCGACTGTTTCGCAGCCGCGGTATGACATTGGCCGGGAAGCGATGCTGCTTTTGCTGGATCAGCTGCACGGTCAAACAGTTAGCAGTGGGTCACGACTACTGGATTGTGAGCTGATTGTGCGCGGCTCTACCCAGGCATTAACTTAAAGTAAATACCTTTCGACACCCTTATCTGGTCAAAGCCCCGTCGCTTAAGTAACATGGCGGGCTGACGAACGAATAAATACAGCGAAACGATAGTGGCACAACGAGATTATGTACGTCGCGGCCAGCCGGCACCTTCGCGACGCAAAAAGAGTAGTTCAAAAAGCAAGCAACGTAGCCTGTCTGCTGTCTCCCCAGCCATGGTCGCCATTGCTGCGGCTGTGCTGGTGGCCTTTATTGGCGGCCTCTACTTCATTACGCATCATAAAAAAGAAGAGTCTGAAGCCCTTCAGGGTAACAAGGTCGTCGGCAACGGCCTTCCTCCGAAGCCTGAAGAGCGCTGGCGCTACATTAAAGAGCTGGAAAGCCGCCAGCCTGGCGTACGTGCGCCTACCGAGCCTTCTGCCGGGGGTGAAGTGAAGAATGCCGATCAGCTGACGGACGAACAGCGCCAGTTGCTCGCTCAGATGCAGGCGGACATGCGCCAGCAGCCTACGCAACTGAACGAAGTACCGTGGAACGAACAAACCCCGGCGCAGCGTCAGCAAACGTTGCAGCGCCAGCGTCAGGCACAGCAGCAAACGCAACAGCAGCAGTGGACGCAGACGCAGCCGGTACAACAGCCGCGTACACAACCGCAGCAGCAGACGCGTACTGTACAAACGCAGCCTGTTCAGCAGCAGCCGAAAGCCCAGCCGCAGAAGCAAACAGCACAGCCGTATCAGGATCTGTTGCAGACGCCTGCACATACCACTGCGCAACAGCCAAAAACGCAGCAGGCTGCGCCGGTCACTAAAGAGACCGAGGCACCAAAGCAGACGGCTGAGAAAAAAGATGAACGCCGCTGGATGGTTCAGTGCGGTTCGTTTAAAGGCGCTGAGCAGGCAGAAACGGTGCGAGCTCAGCTGGCATTTGAAGGATTTGACTCACGCATTACCACCAATAACGGCTGGAATCGCGTGGTGATTGGACCGGTCAAAGGCAAAGAAAACGCAGACGGCACCATTTCCCGTTTGAAAGTGGCTGGCCACACAAACTGCATTCGACTCGCCTCCGGGGGTTGAAACCCCCAAAATCCCCCCCATCTATCATTTAATTCAGCCCTGAGCACAGGCTCAGGGCTTCTGTTTCCCGAATCTGTAACCAGGGGGTCTGCTCGTGACAACAATAGTAAGTGTACGCCGTAACGGCCAGGTGGTAATTGCCGGTGATGGCCAGGCCACGCTGGGTAATACCGTCATGAAAGGCAACGTGAAGAAAGTACGTCGTCTTTATAACGACAAAGTGATCGCCGGTTTCGCAGGCGGCACGGCTGATGCCTTCACGCTGTTTGAACTGTTTGAACGCAAACTGGAAATGCATCAGGGTCATCTGGTGAAAGCCGCCGTTGAGCTGGCAAAAGACTGGCGTACCGACCGCATGCTGCGCAAGCTCGAAGCGCTGCTGGCCGTGGCTGACGAAAACGCCTCGCTGATCATCACCGGTAACGGCGACGTGGTTCAGCCTGAAAACGACCTGATTGCCATCGGCTCTGGCGGCCCGTACGCCCAGGCCGCAGCCCGTGCGCTGTTGGAAAATACCGACATGAACGCGCGCGATATCGCGGTGAAAGCGTTGGATATTGCAGGTGATATCTGCATCTATACCAACCACAATCACACCATCGAAGAATTGACCTCCAAAGCGTAAGGATCGCCCATGTCTGAAATGACCCCACGCGAAATTGTCAGCGAACTGAACAAACACATTATCGGCCAGGACAACGCCAAGCGCTCCGTGGCTATCGCACTACGTAACCGCTGGCGTCGCATGCAGCTCGACGAAGAGCTCCGCCATGAAGTGACGCCAAAAAATATTCTGATGATCGGCCCGACCGGGGTGGGTAAAACCGAAATCGCTCGTCGTCTGGCCAAACTGGCTAACGCGCCGTTCATCAAAGTTGAAGCCACCAAGTTCACCGAAGTGGGCTATGTGGGTAAAGAAGTGGACTCCATCATCCGCGATCTGACCGATTCAGCGATTAAGATGGTGCGTGTCCAGGCGATTGAGAAAAACCGCTATCGCGCCGAAGAGATGGCCGAAGAGCGTATTCTCGACGTGCTGATCCCACCGGCAAAAAATAACTGGGGACAGGCTGAACAGCAGCCTGAACCTTCTGCTGCGCGTCAGGCATTCCGCAAAAAATTGCGCGAAGGCGAGCTGGACGACAAAGAGATTGAGATCGATCTCGCTGCCGCGCCAATGGGCGTTGAAATCATGGCCCCTCCGGGCATGGAAGAGATGACCAGCCAGTTGCAGTCCATGTTCCAGAACCTGGGCGGGCAGAAGCAGAAAGCGCGTAAGCTGAAAATCAAAGACGCGATGAAGCTGCTGATTGAAGAAGAAGCCGCGAAGCTGGTTAACCCGGAAGAGCTGAAACAGGACGCTATCGATGCGGTTGAGCAGCACGGTATCGTGTTTATCGACGAAATCGACAAAATCTGTAAGCGCGGCGGCAACAGCTCCGGCCCGGATGTTTCCCGCGAAGGCGTTCAGCGCGACCTGCTGCCGCTGGTGGAAGGTTGCACCGTCTCTACCAAGCACGGCATGGTGAAAACTGACCACATTCTGTTTATCGCGTCAGGTGCGTTTCAGGTTGCCAGCCCATCCGATCTCATTCCGGAACTGCAGGGTCGTCTGCCAATCCGCGTTGAGCTGCAGGCGCTGACCACTGAAGATTTCGAACGTATCCTGACTGAGCCAAACGCTTCTGTGACCGTACAGTACAAAGCGTTGATGGCGACCGAAGGCGTGAATATCGAGTTCACCGACGATGGGATCAAACGCATCGCTCAGGCCGCATGGCAGGTCAACGAAACCACCGAAAACATCGGTGCGCGTCGTCTGCACACCGTGCTGGAACGCCTGGTGGAAGATATCTCTTACGATGCGAGCGACCTTAACGGTCAAACAATTACCATTGACGCAGAGTATGTGGGCAAACACCTGGATGCGTTAGTGGCAGATGAAGATCTGAGCCGTTTTATTCTATAATCGCGTTCAATGCATTTTCATCACTGTTGATGGGGGCTATGGCCCCCATTTTTATTGGCTAAATAACTATGACTGATATCAGCCGTACGCAGGCGTGGCTCGAAAGTCTGCGTCCAAAAACGCTTCCTCTGGCTTTTGCCGCCATTATCGTCGGTACCGCACTTGCCTGGTGGCAGGGGCATTTCGATCCCCTGGTGGCTGGTCTGGCGCTTGTCACCGCCGGGCTACTGCAAATCCTCTCTAATCTCGCCAATGATTACGGCGATGCGGTAAAAGGCAGCGATAAACCTGATCGTATCGGGCCGCTGCGCGGGATGCAAAAAGGGGTAATTACCCAGGCACAGATGAAGCGGGCACTGATTATCACCGTGGTGTTGATTTGCCTGTCCGGCCTGGCGCTGGTGACGGTCGCCTCGAAAACCACCAGCGATTTCATTGGCTTCCTGGTGCTGGGCTTGCTCGCCATTATTGCAGCAATTACCTATACCGTCGGGACGCGTCCTTACGGGTATATTGGTCTGGGCGACATCTCCGTACTGGTGTTCTTCGGCTGGCTGAGCGTCATGGGAAGCTGGTACTTGCAGGCGCATACGGTGATCCCCGCCCTGTTCCTGCCCGCGACCGCCTGCGGTCTGCTGGCGACGGCGGTGCTGAATATCAATAACCTGCGCGACATCGACAGCGACCGTGAGAACGGTAAGAACACGCTGGCCGTGCGTCTGGGCCCGGTGAATGCCCGCCGCTATCACGCCTGCCTGCTCATCGGCGCGCTGGTCTGCCTGGCACTGTTCAATCTGATCTCTCTGCACAGCCTGTGGGGCTGGCTGTTTGTGCTCGCCGCACCGCTGCTGGTTAAGCAGGCCCGCTATGTCATGCGTGAACTCAGCCCGGCTGCCATGCCGCCGATGCTGGAGCGCACGGTAAAAGGCGCGTTGCTGACTAACCTGCTGTTCGTCATCGGGATTGTCTTAAGCCAGACGCTGAGTTAGCTGACAAATATCAATTAACAATTGATGATTTTGCCAACAAGGCATTTCGCACGATATACTGAACACATTCGCAGCAACAGAGCGTTAAACCTATGAAATACGATACCTCCGAGCTTTGTGACATCTACCAGGAAGATGTCAACGTCGTTGAACCCCTGTTCTCCAACTTTGGTGGACGGTCGTCGTTTGGCGGACAAATCATCACGGTGAAATGTTTCGAGGACAACGGGTTGCTGTACGATCTGCTTGAAGAGAGCGGCCGTGGCCGCGTTCTGGTGGTCGACGGCGGCGGTTCCGTGCGCCGTGCATTGATTGATGCTGAACTGGCGGGAATTGCCGTCCAGAACGAGTGGGAAGGCATTGTGGTGTACGGTTCCGTGCGTCAGGTGGACGATCTCGAAGACATGGATATCGGGATTCAGGCCATCGCGGCCATACCGGTAGGCGCAGCGGGCGACGGCATCGGCGAAAGCGACCTGCGCGTCAATTTCGGCGGCGTGACCTTCTTCTCGGGCGACCACCTTTATGCTGACAATACCGGCATTATCCTTTCTGAGGATGCGCTGGATATTGAGTAGTTAATCGGTAAGCGAGATGCATAAAAAAACCGCCAACAGCAATGTGGCGGTTTTTTTGTCCCTCGGGATTCGCGGTCCGTTGGGTGATATTGCAACCTTTAACCAGGATTTTTATCTTACCCTGATTCATTCCTCAGGTAACCCCTGTCGACCCTTTATGAATTCCTAATTATGTGTGGAAACCTTAACTCCGCAGCTGTTGCTCATTATGATGCTGTGTCCCTTTCCGCCATCTCGCAAATGGGCGTCGGTCCAGGGAAAGGTGTATTCACAGCCGTAAAGCAACCTTTAACCGGGCTTGTGTCCACCGACTTATCACCGGTGGTGAACGGTGGAGCGGTAAGCAGCAGGGACCGCATAATGAAACGCTATTTATGTATCGCGTTCATTGTCGCCAGCGTACTCGTTGTAAAGAGCGATGAACCTGTTGGGTTTGTTGCTTTTGCTACGACAGCGCAGGACAAGTAGCGTTAAGGCCGCCTCAGGCGGCCTTTTTTATGGTTTGATATCGGTTAGCGAAAACCATAAAAAAGCCGGGTGGCGGCTTCGCCTTACCCGGCCTAATCAGTTAACCCCACCGGAATTAAACTTCTTCCATACGTCCCAGCAGTGCCTGCAGGCGATCCTGCCAGCCGTTCTGCTGTTCGCGCAGCTGGTTGTTTTCGCGCTCCAGTTCTTCACGGCTGTGCTGAGCATTCTGAACTTCCTGGGAGAGGGAGTTGTTTTTCTCTTTCAGCTCTTCAATTTCCATCTGCAGCAGGGTGATGGTGTCGATCGCCTGCTGTACTTTCGATTCCAGTTTCTCAAACACTTCTAAAGACATGATGCTACCTCTCCTGAATTGCAAGGCGACGCTTTAACGTAAACGCGCACGACATATACTGTCGATTGTATGGAGCGCGGCGCTCTGTGTCCAGCGACACACCGCGCAGATCGCGGTTTGCAACACTTTTAGGTCTGGTCCTGGTGCGTTCGCGGCATATACCCCTAAATTGTTAACTCTTTAGTTAATGAAATGATTCAGCTCACATTATACCTTTGATGCAAAAACGCGCTTTATGGCGCGAAAACGCTCATTTTATTGACACAGACCACACATTTTGATTTCGATATTTCTCGTTTGTGCTCGTTAACGATAAATTAACACTATGTCTACAGGGCATCGTGGCTGTCACGGGCGGTCACGCAAACAATAAACATTACTCTTTTGCAGGATTCCGATTATGAGTCAGACATCAACCTTAAAAGGCCAGTGCATTGCCGAGTTCCTGGGTACCGGGTTGTTGATATTCTTCGGAGTAGGCTGTGTCGCTGCACTGAAAGTGGCGGGTGCCAGTTTTGGTCAGTGGGAAATCAGTATTATCTGGGGTTTGGGCGTGGCGATGGCCATCTACCTGACCGCAGGGGTTTCCGGCGCACATCTTAACCCGGCGGTGACCATCGCGTTGTGGCTATTCGCGTGCTTTGACGGACGCAAAGTTGTCCCTTTCATCATTTCACAATTTGCCGGCGCCTTTTGCGCAGCGGCGTTAGTTTACGGGCTTTATTACAATCTTTTCACCGACTTCGAACAGACGCATCATATGGTGCGTGGCAGTGTCGAAAGTCTGGATCTGGCAGGCATTTTCTCAACGTATCCGAATCCGCATATTAATTTTGTGCAGGCGTTCGCAGTTGAAATGGTGATTACCGCTATTCTGATGGGCGTCATTATGGCGCTGGGCGACGACGGAAACGGCATTCCGCGCGGCCCGCTGGCACCACTTTTGATTGGCCTTCTGATTGCGGTAATTGGCGCATCAATGGGTCCGCTGACCGGCTTTGCGATGAATCCGGCGCGTGACCTGGGTCCAAAAACCTTCGCCTTCTTTGCAGGATGGGGCGATGTCGCCTTTACCGGCGGCAAAGACATTCCTTACTTCCTGGTTCCGCTGTTCGGGCCAATCGTAGGGGCGGCGCTGGGCGCATTCGGCTATCGCAAATTAATTGGTCGCCACTTACCTTGCGACACCTGTGTGGAAGAGGAAAAAGAGACGACTTCCACCACACAACAAAAAGCTTCGCTGTAATCTGACTACGGGACACATACCATGACCGAAAAAAAATATATCGTTGCGCTCGACCAGGGCACTACCAGCTCCCGCGCTGTCGTAATGGATCATGACGCGAACATTGTCAGCGTGTCTCAACGCGAATTTGAGCAAATCTATCCGCGTCCAGGCTGGGTTGAACACGACCCGATGGAGATCTGGGCATCACAAAGCTCCACGCTGGTGGAAGTGCTGGCGAAAGCCGACATCAGTTCTGACGAGATTGCCGCTATCGGTATCACCAACCAGCGTGAAACCACCGTTGTCTGGGAGCGCGAAACCGGTAAGCCCATCTACAACGCCATTGTCTGGCAGTGCCGCCGCACCTCAGAGATCTGCGAAAAACTGAAGCGCGACGGAATGGAAGAGTACGTGCGCAGTACAACCGGTCTGGTCATTGACCCCTATTTCTCCGGCACCAAAGTGAAGTGGATCCTCGATCACGTGGAAGGTTCACGCGAGCGTGCACGACGCGGCGAGCTGCTGTTTGGCACCGTCGATACCTGGCTTATCTGGAAGATGACTCAGGGACGCGTTCACGTCACCGACTACACCAACGCCTCGCGCACCATGCTGTTCAACATCAACACCTTGGAGTGGGATGACAAGATGCTGGACGCGCTGGACATTCCGCGTGCGATGCTGCCAGACGTGCGCAAATCTTCAGAAGTATACGGCCAGACCAACATCGGCGGTAAAGGCGGCACCCGTATTCCTATCGCCGGTATTGCCGGTGACCAGCAGGCGGCGCTGTTCGGCCAGCTGTGCGTCAAGGAAGGGATGGCGAAGAACACTTACGGCACCGGCTGCTTTATGCTCATGAACACCGGCGAGAAAGCGGTGAAATCAGAAAACGGTCTGCTGACCACCATCGCCTGCGGCCCACGCGGTGAAGTGAACTATGCCCTGGAAGGGGCGGTATTCATGGCGGGCGCCTCCATTCAGTGGCTGCGCGACGAGATGAAGCTGATCAGCGATGCGTTTGACTCCGAATACTTCGCGACCAAAGTGAAAGACACCAACGGCGTATACGTGGTGCCAGCGTTTACCGGTCTGGGCGCACCGTACTGGGATCCGTACGCCCGCGGCGCGATTTTCGGCCTGACGCGCGGTGTGAACTCAAACCACATTATTCGTGCGACCCTGGAATCCATCGCCTACCAGACGCGCGACGTGCTGGAAGCGATGCAGGCGGACTCCGGCATTCGTCTGCACGCCCTGCGCGTGGACGGCGGTGCGGTAGCCAACAACTTCCTGATGCAGTTCCAGTCCGACATTCTGGGTACCCGCGTTGAACGTCCTGAGGTGCGAGAAGTGACGGCGCTGGGCGCGGCGTATCTGGCAGGTCTGGCGGTTGGCTTCTGGCAAAACCTTGACGAGCTTCAGGAAAAAGCGGTGATCGAACGCGAATTCCGTCCAGGCATCGAAACCACCGAGCGCAACTACCGCTACAGCGGCTGGAAGAAAGCGGTGAAACGTGCCCTGGCATGGGAAGAGCACGACGAGTAAGACAGACTCACCCCTCACCCTAACCCTCTCTCCAAAGGGGCTAGGGGACTTAAAACACCCTCTCCCCTTTGGGGAGAGGGCCGGGGTGAGGGGCTCAGACCGCACCACCCCTCCCCCTCCCCACTCTGTGATAAACTTCGTGCAATTCCTTTTGATTGTACGAGTACCTCATGAAACGTGAACTTGCTATCGAGTTTTCCCGCGTCACCGAAGCTGCCGCCCTCGCAGGCTACAAGTGGCTGGGCCGTGGCGACAAAAATACCGCAGACGGCGCAGCCGTCCACGCCATGCGCATTGTGCTTAATCAGGTCAATATCGATGGCACTATCGTCATTGGCGAAGGCGAAATCGACGAAGCCCCGATGCTCTACATCGGTGAAAAAGTCGGGACAGGCAAAGGCGATGCGGTGGATATCGCGGTCGACCCGATCGAAGGCACGCGCATGACGGCGATGGGCCAGGCCAATGCGCTGGCGGTGCTGGCGGTGGGCGATAAGGGCTGCTTCCTCAACGCGCCAGATATGTACATGGAAAAGCTGATTGTCGGTCCTGGTGCTAAAGGCGCTATCGACCTTAGCCTGCCGCTGGATGCCAACCTGCGCAATATCGCAGCGGCGCTGGGTAAACCGCTCAACGAACTCACCGTGACCATCCTGGCGAAACCGCGCCACGACGCCACCATCGCTTATCTGCAAGCACTCGGCGTGCGCGTATTTGCCATTCCTGATGGCGACGTTGCCGCCTCTATTCTGACCTGCATGCCGGACAGTGAGGTCGACGTGCTTTACGGCATCGGCGGCGCGCCGGAAGGTGTGGTCTCTGCGGCAGTGATCCGCGCGCTGGACGGCGATATGCAGGCGCGTCTGCTGCCACGCCATGAGGTCAAAGGCGACAGCGACGAGAACCTTCGCATTGGTGAAGACGAACTGGCGCGCTGTGCGGCGATGGGCATCGAGGCCAATAAAGTGCTCGCGCTGAACGAGATGGCTCGCAGCGATAACGTGGTCTTCTCCGCAACCGGCATCACCAAAGGCGATCTGCTGGATGGCATCACCCGCAAGGGAAACATGGCCACCACTGAAACCTTGCTGATCCGCGGCAAATCCCGCACCATTCGCCGCATTCAGTCCATTCATTATCTCGACCGCAAAGACCCGGACGTACAGACGCACATTCTGTAAAACCGTTTGATCGATAGAGCTTTCCGGCCCGAATGGGCTGGAAATGTTTCCCACAAGTACGGAAGATAGAAGAGAGAAACAGCACAGGAGAAGATCATGGCGGACTGGGTAACAGGTAAAGTCACAAAGGTACAGTTCTGGACCGATGCGCTATTTAGCCTCACGCTGCACGCTCCCGTTCATCCGTTTACCGCCGGGCAGTTTGCCAAGCTCGGGCTGGATATCGACGGTGAACGCGTACAGCGCGCCTACTCTTACGTTAACGCGCCTGATAACCCGGATCTCGAGTTCTATCTGGTCACCGTCCCGGACGGTAAGCTCAGCCCGCGCCTCGCCGCGCTGAAACCGGGCGATGAGGTGCAGATTGTCTCCGACGCGGCGGGGTTCTTCGTGCTGGATGAAATCCCCGACTGTGACACGCTCTGGATGCTGGCGACCGGCACGGCCATCGGCCCGTATCTCTCTATCCTGGAGTACGGCAAAGATCTGGAGCGCTTTAAGAATATCGTGCTGGTCCACGCCGCGCGCTACGCCGCAGACCTGAGCTATTTGCCGCAGATGCAGGCGCTGGAACAGCGATATGGCGGGAAGTTAAAAATTCAGACGGTGGTCAGCCGCGAAACCGCAGCTGGCTCGTTAACCGGCCGCGTTCCGGCGTTGATTGAAAGCGGCGCGCTGGAAGAGGCGGTGGGTTTACCGATGAATACCGAAACCAGCCATGTGATGCTGTGCGGTAATCCGCAGATGGTGCGCGATACGCAGCAACTGCTGAAGGATACCCGGCAGATGACGAAACACCTTCGCCGCCGACCGGGCCATATGACCGCCGAACACTACTGGTGATCAGCGGTACTTCACCTCAAGGGTATCTTTTCCGTATTTGTTCTCGCTCTGGGTGCCAATAAACGCACCCAGTTCGACAACCATCATCACAAAGATAACCGTCGGCAGCAGTCTGCCCACCACCCACGGGAGGATGGAGGGCAGCATTGACCAGTTCCCCGCCACCAGCATCCACGCCAGAATAATCAGAAAAGCCCAAGCGCCGGAGCGACCGCGATCGTGCAGACGTTTCACCACCACGGCGGCGGTTGGCCACAGTAAACAGACCAGCGCAAAAGCCGCAGTTTGCGTGCTCAGCCAGGCGTTATAGGCAACAAAAAACAGAAGCAGCATGGCGACAACCCACGCTGCCATCCAGATCCAGAAGTCACGGCGTCCAATACGCCCTTTGAATGAAAACAACCACTGCTGTATGGTCATGTAAGGTTCCTTATTATTGTTTAGCCCGCATTTTACCCTGGAGTTGTGACCTTTTGACAAGCCGACCAGATATCGTTTTAATCATGGGCAATAACGGCCAGGGGCAATGTTGATGAAAAGTTCGGCACACTCTCTTTATTTGTGTTTAGCGATGCTGAGCGCCAGTTTTTCTCTGCACGCCGCGGAACCGGCTTCCCCGGTCACCGCCCCCTACCTTCTGGCGGGCGCCCCCTCTTTCGATCAATCTATCAGCCAGTTCCGCGAAGCCTTCAATAAAGAAAACCCCTCGCTTGCGCTGGGAGAGTTCCGTGCGATTGACGGTGCCCGAGATACGCCAACCCTGACCCGCGCTGCCAGCAAAATTAACGAGAATCTATATGCTTCCACTGCCCTTGAGCGCGGAACGTTAAAAATCAAAAGCATGCAGATCACCTGGTTGCCGATTCAGGGCCCAGAGCAGAAAGCGGCGAAAGCGAAAGCGCTGGAGTATATGAGCGCTATTCTGCGCGCCTTTACCCCCACCTTCACGAAAGCGCAAAGCCAGCAAAAGCTGCAAAAACTGCTTACCGCCGGGAAAAACAAACGCTATTACGCCGATACGGAAGGTGCCGTTCGCTATGTCGTCGCAGATAACGGCGAAAAGGGGCTGACCTTCGCGGTTGAACCGATTAAGCTGGCCCTATCAGACGCACTCGAGGGGGCGAATTAATGACAAAAAGCAAAGCCTTTCGAGGGAAAATCTCTATACTGATTCACAGACCATGCTGCCCTTAAGGGTGGCCATATTCCTTAATTCGCTTATTGAGCGTGGAGAATTGAAATGCGACATCCTTTAGTGATGGGTAACTGGAAACTGAACGGCAGCCGCCACATGGTAAACGAACTGGTTGCTAACCTGCGTAAAGAGCTGGCTGGCGTGACCGGCTGCGCGGTTGCTATCGCTCCGCCGGATATGTACCTGGATCTGGCTAAACGTGCCGCTGACGGCAGCCACATCATTCTGGGCGCGCAGAACGTTGACGTTAACCTGTCTGGCGCGTTTACCGGTGAAACCTCCGCTGAAATGCTGAAAGACATCGGCGCGAAATACATCATCATCGGCCACTCTGAGCGTCGCACCTACCACAAAGAATCTGACGAGTTCATCGCGAAGAAATTCGCTGTGCTGAAAGAGCAGGGTCTGATCCCGGTTCTGTGCATCGGTGAAACCGAAGCAGAAAACGAAGCGGGTAAAACCGAAGAAGTGTGCGCACGTCAGATCGACGCTGTGCTGAAAACCCAGGGCGCGGCAGCGTTCGAAGGCGCGGTTATCGCTTACGAGCCAGTCTGGGCGATCGGTACCGGCAAATCTGCAACTCCAGCGCAGGCACAGGCGGTGCACAAGTTCATCCGTGACCACATTGCAAAAGCAGACGCGAAAGTGGCTGAGCAGGTCATCATCCAGTACGGCGGTTCCGTTAACGCATCAAACGCAGCTGAGCTGTTCACCCAGCCAGACATCGATGGCGCGCTGGTTGGCGGCGCATCCCTGAAAGCAGACGCTTTCGCGGTGATCGTTAAAGCGGCAGAAGCGGCTAAGCAGGCGTAATTGCCTTTGGGGCGGGTGGCGCTTCGCTAACCCGCCCTACAAAACCACTACAAACGTCCTAATACGCTAAACCACAAATAATCCAGCGGCAGCAGCACCAGATACGTCGCAATCGCCAGCGCCAGGCAGAGCAGCATCCCCGCCTTCGCAGGCACTTTCCCTAAGCCCATCGCCACCACAATCGGCGACGCCTGATACGGCAGCAGCGGCGTGGAATACCCCAGCACCTGAATCATGATCACCGACAGCAGCGGGAAGCCGGTCGCGTCGGAGAAGCTCTGCGCCAGCGTGGTGTACAGCGCCGGAACGCCGTTGGCGGTCATAATGAAGTTGAGCGCCGTGGTGATCCCCGTCAGCGCCAGGAAGCTGGTAAACGGGCGGTCTGCATCCAGCGGCATGATATGGAGCAACGCCTCGCCTACGGCCGCACCGATACCGGTCTGCGTCACCGTAATGGCCAGCCCGAGTATACCCGCGACGTAAATACAGGTGCGCATATTCACCCCCGCCGAGAACTCCTCGCCGGTGATAAATCCGATGCGCGGCAGCATAACGATGACCGAGGCCGCCAGCCCTGTCCACGCTGGGCCCACGCCATGCCAGCTCTCCGTTACCCACATCGTCAACACCACCGCCAGCAGCCAGGCGAGTCGTTTTTCGTCACGCCCCATCGGTTCAGACGGCGTCAGATCCTTCGCTGGTTTCGGGCTACCGGGGAACAGCCAGCAGATCAGGCCAATCAGAATCAGGCCTTTGAGAATACCCAGCACCGGCGTGTGCAGCAGCAGATACGGGACATAGTTGAGGTGGATACCGTATGAGCCCTCCGCCGCGCCGCTCATCACCAGGTTTGGCACGTTAGCGGGCAAAATAGTGGCCGAGAGCTGGAAAGTGCCAAACCCGACCGCCAGCGCCAGGCCAAACCAGGCCCGCGAGCCATCAGGAATGCCGGCCCGCTTCGCCATCGCGGCGACAATCGGCATCAGCAGCGCAATACGTCCCATGTTCGACGGCATCACGAATGCCAGGGCATAGCTCAGCAGCACAACGCTTGCCACCATCAGCACCCAGGAGTCGGTAAGCTTTGCCGACAGCGCCCGGGCGGCCCTGTCCGCCAGGCCGGTTTTCCGAATCGCCACGCCCAGCACAAAGCCGCTGAACACCAGCCAGAAGGCAGACGAGGCGAAGCCGCCAAAGATCACTTCCGGCGGGGCGATTCTGGCGGTCATCGCCGCCGTAAAGAACAGCAGCGCGGTGATAAATTCCGGCAACAGCGACGTCGCCCACAGCACGATGGTGACGCCGACGATCAGCGAGGGAAGCAGCAGAGGATGCGTTAACCAGAGCGACATACCTGTCTCCTGTAGAATTTTTCAGCAAGTCTACGGCGACAGGCAGGGCGAGTAAACGCTATTTATGGTGGGGTCACTTCAGGATATCGCATTGATGATCCTGCAATTCCTCAGCCGACGCACGGTTAAAGGTAAGCAGGTTACGCTCTGTCGCCAGCAATACAAACGAGCCGTCCGACTGCTGCGCCATCGCCAGCGCGAAGCGTCCCATATGGTCGCGCGCTTCCGGCAGTTCTTCCGCCAGCATCATAAACGGGCTGCGCTGCACCAGTTCGTTCTCCGTCACCCGACGGGCAAGGTACTCATGCCCTTCCAGCCCGCCCGGAAGCGGTAGCCACTGGGTGCTAATTTGCCCCTGCGCCGCGTTCAGCTTCTCGCGCACGTCCGGGCGCAGGCAGGAGATGTGGATATGAAAATGGTTCTGCGTGCGCCCGGTCGGGGAGTTGATGGTCAGCGAAATAGCGCTGTCAGGCACGTCGGCTCCCCGTTTCATGCTCATAAAATGACGAGACTGCCATGCCAGCCAGAAGAAATTCGGTGTCTGAGGCTCAGTCAGCAGCGGGCTTTCGGTGCCGTTGATACGGTACGTGGGCATCAGCAGGTATTGCAGCGGTCCGTTGCGGTCCTTGAACACCACGTAGCCCGCATCTGGCATCACCTGCGCACACGGTGCCGGGTTACGGTTATGCAGCTGGTTGGGCACACACTGGTCGAGAACGATATGACGCAACGCATTCGGATTACCCGCTTTCATCCAGTACACGCCGCCTGCGGCAAGGGCGATAACGATCAGAATCAGTAAGATAATTTTTTTCACAACGCGTTCCCTGTTTTCAATAGAGGCAAAAGAGTAACGCAAAATGATGACCAAATAAAAAACCCGGTGGATTTCTCACACCGGGTTACCGTGTCGTTCTTTGTAAAACGCTTAGCGCTTGCTGATCTGGTCGAAGGTGCCGCCGTTAGAGAAGTGCTCTTTTTGCGCTTTGGTCCAGCCGCCAAAAACATCATCGATAGTGAACAGCTTCAGTTTCGGGAAGGCGTTTTCGTATTTCTTCGCGACGGCCTCATCGCGCGGGCGGTAGAAGTTTTTCGCCGCAATTTCCTGCCCTTCCGGTGAGTAGAGGTACTTCAGGTAGGCTTCCGCCACCGCTTTGGTGCCCTTCTTATCAACAACCTTATCGACGACGGAGACGGTCGGCTCAGCCAGGATGGATTCGCTCGGGGTCACGATCTCGAATTTGTCTTTACCCAGCTCGTTGGTCGCCAGCAGGGCTTCGTTTTCCCAGGCAATCAGCACGTCGCCGATGCCGCGCTCGACGAAGGTGTTAGTTGCGCCGCGCGCGCCGGAGTCCAGCACTTCGACATTTTTAAACAGCGCTTTCACGAATTCCTGCGCTTTAGCCTGGTCACCGTTGTTGTGGTGCAGGGCGTAGCCCCAGGCCGCCAGGTAGTTCCAGCGTGCGCCGCCGGAGCTTTTCGGGTTCGGCGTGATGACAGACACGCCCGGCTTAATCAGGTCGTTCCAGTCTTTAATCTGTTTCGGGTTGCCTTTGCGCACCAGGAAGACAATGGTCGAGGTGTATGGCGCAGAGTTGTCCGGCAGGCGCTTGATCCAGTTTTTGTCGATACGGCCACGCTCCGCGATCGCGTCTACGTCATAAGCCAGCGCCAGGGTAACCACATCGGCTTCAATGCCGTTGATCACCGATGTCGCCTGCTTACCTGAACCGCCGTGAGACTGGCGAACCACCACGTTATCGCCGGTTTCCTGTTTCCAGTGCGCCGCAAAAGCTTTGTTGTACTGGTCGTACAGTTCACGCGTCGGATCGTACGACACGTTCAGTAACTGAATGTCCTTTGCCAGAACGCTGGTCGATGCCAGCAATAATGTTAACCCCACGCCCCATTTATTCATCGCCCGGCTCTCTTGTTTAGTGTTTTGATGAATGCAGCGTGCCAGAAAGCTAACCGATGATTAAAGAATAAAAAAAGATTGGCTATAACGTGGAGGAATAAAAAAAGTGAATGAGCGGCCTGATGCCCTCACCCCAACCCTCTCCCACGGGAGAGGGAGCAACCATAAAAAACGGTAACCCAAGGGTTACCGTTTTGCATTTACCTTGCCGCCACCGGGCAACAGAGCCGATCAGTACAGTTTTTTCGCGCAGTCCAGCCAGTCACCTTTGAACGGACGCTTCATGTTTTCAATGGCGTCGATGATGTCATGGTGAACCAGTTTCTCGTTCTGAATACCGACGCAGCGGCCGCCGTGGCCCTGTAGCAGCAGCTCGATCGCGTACGCACCCATGCGGGACGCCAGGATACGGTCGTACGGGCCTGGGGAACCGCCACGCTGAATGTGACCCAGAACGGTCGCGCGGGTTTCGCGTTTGGTTTCGGTTTCGATGTACTTCGCCAGCTCGTCAACGTCACAGATGTGCTCGGTGATAGCAACGATGGCGTGTTTCTTACCTTTCGCGATGCCGGCTTTGATCTCTGCGACCAGATCTTCACGGCTGAACTCTACTTCCGGAACTACCACGAACTCACAGCCACCGGCAATGGCCGCCGCCAGGGTCAGGTCGCCGCAGTAACGGCCCATCACTTCAACAATGGAAATACGCTGGTGAGAGGAAGAGGTGTCACGCAGGCGGTCAATCGCTTCCACAACGGTACCCAGCGCGGTGAAGTAACCGATGGTGTAATCAGTGCCTTTGATGTCGTTGTCGATGGTGCCAGGCAGGCCGATGCACGGGAAGCCCATTTCAGTCAGACGTTTTGCACCCATGTACGAGCCGTCGCCGCCGATAACCACCAGCGCATCCAGACCCCGTTTTTTCATGTTTTCGATAGCCACTTCACGGATGTGTTCGTCACGGAATTCCGGGAAGCGCGCGGAACCGAGGAAAGTACCGCCACGGTTGATCATGTCAGACACGCTGTAGCGGTCGAGCTGAACCATGCGGTCTTCATATAGACCCAGGTAACCGTCATAGATACCAAAAACTTCCAGACCTTCCGTCAGCGCTGCACGGACAACCCCACGGATTGCCGCGTTCATGCCCGGCGCATCACCGCCGCTTGTCAACACACCGATTTTCTTAATCATGACTACCTCTGAACTTAGGAATGCAAAATTGAAATCTGCTGCCGGAAGAAACTGTTCAACCGTCGAATACTGCAAATAGTATATCAATCCCTTCCAGCTGAATTGATTCAGGTCAGGCCATATGGTGGTAATTTATCCACAAAATGCTGGTCTGGCTCACTTTTTTACAACGAATTACGAAAGCTCAAAACGCCCTGGGGACGACAGAGCACGGATCCTGGTGAATAATGACGTCTGACCCAGGGAAACGCTGCAAAATCGCCTGCTCCACCTGTTCAGCGACCATATGCGCCTGAACCAGTGGCAGGTTGTCTTCCATTTCCAAATGAATCTGAATAAAGCGGGTCGGCCCTGACTGCCGCGTACGAAGATCGTGAGCACCACTGACGCCAGGCCAGTGGGTCACGATGGCATAAATTTCATCACGTTCTGCATCCGGAAGCGCACGGTCAAGAAGCGACTGTACCGCGTCATACCCCATCCGCAACGCGCAGTATAAAATATAGATCCCTATCCCTAACGCAAACAACGCATCGGCACGATGCCAGCCATACCAGGCCAGACCGAGCGCAATAAGAATTGCCCCATTCATCATAACATCAGACTGATAATGAAGCATATCGGCCCGTACAGCCTGGCTTTGTGTTTTGCGTACAACCCAGCGCTGGAACGTTACAAGAACAAGTGTGCTTATAAGTGCAACTACGGTTACGACCACACCAACGCCCGGATCGTTCATCGGAGAAGGCGAAATAAGATGCTGAATGCCGGTCAAAAACAGGAAAAGCGCGGAGCCAGAAATAAACATACTTTGTGCCAGCGCGGCCAGCGATTCCGCTTTGCCGTGGCCAAACGTATGCTCTTCATCCGCCGGTTGCAGCGAATAGCGCACCACCAGCAGGTTGGTCAGCGAGGCGGCAATATCCACAAGTGAATCCACCAGCGCCGCCAGAATACTAACCGACCCGGTGTACCACCACGCGAAAATTTTAATGATCAGCAAACACGACGCCGTCACCGTCGCGGCGATTGCGGCCCGGCTTACCAGCCGTCCATAGGATTGATTCATAAACACTCCTGTCATGCCATGGCGCTAGTATAACGGATGGTTGAGGAGTCAAAGGATGAATAAACGGTTAACAACACTGAACGATGGGCAAAAAAAACCCCCACATCATGTGGGGGAAGACAGGGATGGTGTCTATGGCAAGGAAAACAGGGTTTACTGGTTACTACGGGTACTGCTATTGCTACTGAAAAGCGTCATATCTGAGCTTCGCTGCATCCGTGCAACCTCACGCAACTGGTTCATACGTTGCTGATGTTTGGTATTCAAAACCGCTTGCTGCTCGGGCGTTAGCAGGTGGAACATCTGGTTGCGTACCTTCGCCATTTCTACCTGGCGGGCAACCTGTTCCTGCGCCATTTTTTCTGCCTGAGCGCGTACAGCGCTTTCGTCAAAATTTTCTGCGGTGACAAGGCGATGCATTGTCTCCATTTCGCTAACATTAACAGGGGGCTGGTCGTGTCTTGCCCTCTGCATCAGATCTCGCATCTGTTGACGCTGATGTTCGGTTAAACTTATGCCGTCAAACATATGGCTTTGGCTGCTGTGCTGCGTTGCGCCCTCTGCTGAGGAACCGTTATCGCTGTTGATAGCTACAGCAGCCTGGCTAAACGCACAGAAGGCCAGCGTTGAGGCCATGACGGCAGCGGTAACTTTGCGCATCACTTGCTCCCAAAATCTTTCGTGTCGCGATTCAACGAGAGACAGTCTACGATTCAGGCTGCAAACATGCGTCAGGGGGTGTAAAACAACGTAAAGTCATGGATTAGATAGCCTTGATGTCGTAATTTCTGCCTCGGAGGTATTTAAACAATGAATAAAATCCTGTTAGTTGATGATGACCGAGAGCTCACATCTCTTTTAAAGGAGTTGCTCGACATGGAAGGTTTCAACGTCCTGGTTGCCCATGATGGGGAACAGGCGCTGAGTCTCCTTGACGACAGCATCGATTTACTTTTGCTCGACGTCATGATGCCGAAGAAAAACGGTATTGATACGTTGAAAGAGCTTCGCCAGACACACCAGACCCCCGTCATTATGCTGACCGCGCGCGGCAGCGAGCTTGACCGCGTACTCGGCCTTGAGCTGGGTGCGGATGACTATTTACCTAAGCCGTTCAACGACCGTGAACTGGTGGCCCGTATTCGCGCGATCCTGCGCCGCTCTCACTGGAGCGAGCAGCAGCAGAATACCGACAACAGCTCACCTACGCTGGAAGTGGACTCCCTGAGCCTGAACCCGGGCCGCCAGGAAGCGAGCTTCGACGGTGAAACGCTGGAGCTAACCGGCACCGAGTTCACCCTGCTGTATCTGCTGGCGCAGCATCTCGGCCAGGTGGTGTCGCGTGAACACTTGAGCCAGGAAGTGCTGGGCAAACGCCTTACCCCGTTTGACCGCGCCATCGATATGCATATCTCGAACCTGCGCCGTAAACTGCCGGAGCGTAAAGACGGTCACCCCTGGTTTAAAACTCTGCGTGGTCGCGGTTATCTGATGGTTTCCGCTTCATGATAGGCAGCTTAACCGCCCGCATCTTCGCCATCTTCTGGCTGACGCTGGCACTGGTTTTAATGCTCGTTTTGATGTTGCCAAAACTCGACTCACGCCAAATGACGGAGCTGCTCGACAGCGAGCAACGTCAGGGCGTGATGATCGAGCAGCACGTGGAAGCGGAGCTGGCAAACGATCCGCCGAACGATTTAATGTGGTGGCGCAGGCTGTTTCGCGCTATCGACAAGTGGGCGCCCCCCGGACAACGTCTTTTACTGGTCACTAGTGAAGGCCGCGTGATTGGGGCCGATCGCAATGAAATGCAGATTATCCGCAACTTTATTGGCCAGGCGGATAACGCCGATCACCCGCAGAAAAAGAAATATGGTCGGGTAGAAATGGTGGGCCCTTTCTCGGTGCGGGATGGGGAAGATAACTACCAGCTCTACCTGATTCGCCCCGCGAGCAGTTCCCAGTCCGACTTCATCAACCTGCTATTTGACCGTCCGCTGTTGCTGTTGATTGTCACCATGCTGGTTAGTTCCCCGCTGCTGTTATGGCTGGCGTGGAGCCTGGCGAAACCGGCGCGTAAGCTGAAAAACGCGGCGGACGAAGTGGCGCAGGGCAACCTGAGGCAGCATCCGGAGCTGGAATCCGGGCCGCAGGAGTTCCTGGCCGCCGGAACCAGTTTTAACCAGATGGTGAGCGCGCTTGATCGAATGATGACGGCCCAGCAACGTCTGCTGTCGGATATCTCCCACGAGCTGCGGACGCCGCTCACGCGTTTACAGCTGGGTACCGCCCTGCTGCGCCGTCGCAGCGGTGAGAGCAAAGAGCTGGAGCGTATTGAGACGGAAGCGCATCGCCTGGACAGCATGATCAACGATCTGCTGGTGATGTCGCGTAATCAGCAGAAAAACGCGCTGGTGAGCGAAACGGTGAAAGCCAATCACCTCTGGCATGAGGTGCTGGACAACGCGGCCTTCGAAGCGGAACAGATGGGCAAATCCTTCACCGTCAATTTCCCGCCGGGCCCGTGGCCGCTGTACGGTAACCCCAACACGCTGGAAAGCGCGCTGGAGAATATCGTGCGTAACGCCCTGCGCTACTCGCACACGAAGATTGAAGTGGCGTTTTCGGTGGATAAAGACGGGATCACTATCATCGTGGACGACGACGGTCCAGGCGTCAGCCCGGAAGATCGCGAGCAGATTTTCCGTCCGTTCTACCGTACCGACGAGGCGCGCGACCGTGAATCTGGCGGTACGGGGCTGGGTCTGGCGATTGTTGAAACCGCCATGCAGCAGCACCGTGGCTGGGTGAAAGCCGATGACAGCCCGCTGGGCGGGCTGCGGCTAACGCTGTGGCTGCCGCTGTATAAGCGTTCGTAATCCCCTCGCCCTAACCCTCTCCCCATAGGGGAGAGGGGACGGCTCGGTGCGGTCTTTTCACCCTCGCCCCTTTGGGGAGAGGGCCGGGGTGAGGGGCAATTATTTCCCCCACAATCTCCGCGAACTGCTCTCGATCTTGCCGCTTATCCGCCGCTTCTGCATCGTTCTGGTCCAGCTGGTGGATAATCCTGCCGCTGACAGCAGGCGGTGAAACTGTTCATCGTCGAACGGCATATGCCAGGCAATGGCACAGGCCTCGAATACCGACACCTCACTCAGGCGCGAAGCCAGCTCAATCGGCGCATCCGCCGAAACCTGTCCCGCCTGCACAACGCGATACAGCCAGCCGGTTTTACCCGCGTTTTGCAGCTGGGCCGACATATCCTGAATGCCAAAATGGTAGTTAAGCTTGAAGCACGGCGAGCGCGGCTGGGTGACCTGAATCAGAGCATCGCCCCAGCGATAAATATCGCCAATAAAGACGTTCTTCTCCGTCAGCCCTTCCGTTGAGAGATTTTCGCCAAACGCGGGGGCGACGAAAAGGTCCGCCTGTTCAGGAAATTCGGTTTTCCAGTGCTGATAGTGCTCGCGCGGATAGTGGCACAGCGCGCGATCGGGCCCGCCGTGGATTTTCTTTTCGGCCTGCTGGTCGCCCGCCAGACCAAGCTCGGTAAGCGTCAGCTCACCGTCGACCTGCACTTTGGCGATAGCGCTAGGGCGACTGCCTTCGTACTCCCTTACCTTGCCTGTAAACACATTCACCGGGTAATGCATCTCCACTCCTTCAGATACAAAAAAAGCGAGTCATCAGACTCGCTTCTCACAGGCGTCAATGCAACCTTATTTTTTAGCGGCGAAACGCGCTGCTGCTTCGTCCCAGTTCACTACATCCCAGAAGGCTTTGATGTAGTCAGGGCGACGGTTCTGGAACTTCAGGTAGTATGCGTGTTCCCACACGTCCAGACCCAGAATTGGGAAGCCGGATGCGCCAGAGATAGCTTCACCCATCAGCGGGGAGTCCTGGTTTGCGGTTGAAACGACCGCCAGTTTGTCACCTTTCAGGACCAGCCACGCCCAGCCAGAGCCGAAACGGGTTGCAGCGGCTTTTTCGAATTCCGCTTTGAAGTTGTCAACGGAACCGAAGTCACGCTCGATAGCCGCTTTCAGGTCGCCCTGAAGGGTGGTGCCGGTTTTCAGGCCTTTCCAGAACAGGCTGTGGTTAGCGTGACCGCCCGCGTTGTTGCGCAGCACGGTTTTCTTGTCTGCTGGCAGCTGGTCCAGTTTGGTGATCAGCTCTTCAACAGGCAGATTAGCGAACTCTGGCAGGCTTTCCAGCGCAGCATTCGCGTTATTCACGTAGGTCTGGTGATGTTTAGTGTGATGGATTTCCATCGTCTGCTTGTCGAAATGCGGTTCCAGTGCGTCGTAGGCATACGGCAGGGATGGCAGTGTATAACTCATAATCCTCTCCATTATTGTCGGGCGGCACAGCTGTTAATGCCGCGTAAGCAGTTGGTTCATTATAGTTAATTAAATGATATTGAAAATGATTATCAATGCCGTAGTTTTTATAAGGTTATTCGGTTTTTGAGAAATGAAGGAATTGTGAGTCTGCTCACGCGGTTAACGTGCTGATTGCCATTCAAAACAAAAGTGCGGCAACCTTCTGAAGGTTCCCAAACCGCCTAATTTTTACACTCATCAAGTCGGCGGGAAGCCTCCGGCTATAAAAACGATGAGGATGTAAAAATGAATCATGCGATTACGATGGGTATCTTCTGGCATTTGATAGGCGCGGCCAGTGCAGCCTGTTTCTATGCCCCGTTTAAAAAGGTGAAAGGCTGGTCATGGGAAACCATGTGGTCCGTTGGCGGTACCGTGTCCTGGCTGATTTTGCCGTGGACAATCAGCGCCATGCTGCTGCCCGATTTCTGGGGCTACTTCTCCTCCTTCAACGCCTCCACCCTGCTGCCGGTATTCCTGTTCGGCGCGATGTGGGGTATCGGTAATATCAACTACGGCCTCACCATGCGCTACCTCGGCATGTCGATGGGGATTGGCATCGCGATCGGCATTACGCTGATTGTTGGCACCCTGATGACGCCAATCCTCAACGGCAACTTCGATGTGCTGATCAACACCCAGGGTGGGCGAATGACGCTGCTGGGCGTGCTGGTAGCGGTGATCGGCGTGGGAATTGTCACCCGCGCGGGCCAGTTGAAAGAACGCAAGATGGGCATCAAAGCCGAAGAGTTCAACCTGAAGAAAGGGCTGCTACTGGCGGTGATGTGCGGCGTCTTCTCGGCGGGCATGTCGTTCGCGATGAACGCCGCCAAACCGATGCACGACGCCGCTGCGGCGCTGGGCGTCGACCCGCTGTACGTTGCCCTGCCAAGCTACGTGGTGATCATGGGCGGCGGCGCACTGGTAAACCTCGGCTTTTGCTTCATTCGTCTGGCAAAAGTGAAGAATCTGTCGGTAAAAGCCGACTTCTCGCTGGCAAAACCGCTGATCGTCACCAACGTCCTGCTTTCCGCCCTCGGCGGTCTGATGTGGTATCTGCAATTCTTCTTCTACGCCTGGGGTCACGCCAGTATTCCGGCGCAGTATGACTACATGAGCTGGATGCTGCACATGAGCTTCTACGTGCTGTGCGGCGGGCTGGTTGGGCTGGTGCTGAAAGAGTGGAACAACGCCGGGCGTCGTCCGGTTGGCGTGCTGAGCCTGGGCTGCGTGGTGATTATTATTGCGGCCAATATCGTCGGCCTCGGCATGGCGAACTGATTACGCTGCCTTTCGACTGCGATGACGCCACTGAACCGGCGTCATCCCCACCTCACGGTTAAACACCACCGAAAAGTAGTTACTGTCCTCAAAGCCGCAGCGCATCGCCACTTCACTCACCATCAGCTCCGTATGCTGTAACAGATACTGAGCGTGGCAGATGCGCAGCTGGCGCAGATAGTGGTTTACCGTCATCCCCGTCTGGGTGCGGAACTGCTGGCGCAGCGCGCGCTCGCTGCACTGCTCCTGCTCGCAGAATTTTTCCAGCACGAAACTCTTGTTAAGACTGCCCGCAAGCCGGGTGATGAGCTTATCCAGCAGCGCTTCCTGCGTGGTGGCAGAGGGATTATCCGTAGCGTAACGATGGCGCTTCAGGGTTATCACCAGCTGGGCAAAAAGCAGCTCCGACATCTGGTTTGCCACCGGATCGCTCTTCTGGCTCTCCTGCTCCAGCTGGGAAATCGTCTGGCGCACCTGAGCCATGCCGTTGCTGCTTAAGCGCCAGTGCGGTTCGCCTCTGGCATCATGAAAACCGGGGATATTGCCCGCCCAGTCGACATTCAGTTTAAGCCTGTCAGGGCAGTAGATGACGTTCTGCAACACCAGATCGTTAACCGAGGCGTAAGAGTGTTTATCTTCGGCGCGGATGTAGAACAGGTCTCCGCGCGTGATGCGGTAGGGACGGTCGTTGAGGACGTGCAGGCCGTTGCCCCGCCACACCAGCACCAGCTCGCAGAACTCGTGGGTATGCTCGGCAAAGACGTTTTGCGGATAGCGGTCCGCCACCGCGACGGCCTGACTCGCGGAGGCAAAAAAATCATCTTTACGAAGAATTAACTGAGCAGCCACACCACAACCTCGACGGCGAATAACCGGACATTATTAGCCTTTCTGCGGTAAAAAAACGGTGACTGCCCTCGCGTTACTGAAGCAACGCGTCTTTCCCCTGACGGATATCGCGCGGCGACCAGCTAAATTCCCGACGAAACAGCGTTGAAAAGTGGTTACTGTCGCCGAAACCGCAGCGATAGGCGATATCCGTGACGCTTTCATCCGTGTGTCTTAAAAGGTGACGCGCTTTGATCAGGCGCAGACGGTTGAGGTAGCGCTGCGGCGTCAGCCCGGTATGCTGCTTGAGCTGACGATGCAGCGTGCGCAGCGAGAGCGAAAAGTCATCCGCCAGCGTTTCCCAGCAGACATCTTCGGCAAAATGATCTTCCAGCCAGGCCATCAGCTGATTCAGGCGCGCGTCGTTATTTTCCAGCCCTTCCACCAGGCTGCTGCGCCGCAGCAGCACCAGCAGCTGCATAAACAGCATCTCGCGGGTAGCAATGGCGTGCGTCTCCTGTCCATCCTCGCTCTGCTCCATCTGGCTTACCAGCTGACGCACCTGCTGCAACGTGGACTGATTCACCCGCCAGTGCGACGGATAATGGCCGTCCTTCTCCTGCGGCAACAGCTGATTCAGCCCGGAGAGAAACTGAAACGCATCCGGAGAACGATAGAGCACATTGGTCAGGCACAGGTTATCGGTATGTTCATACAGGTGCCTGTCGTGATCGCGCACGAAGCACACCGTACCGCCGCTGATGGTATACGGCTGACCATTAAACACGTGGATGCCCGTTCCGTGCTCAACAATCACAATTTCATGAAAATCATGATGATGTTCCGGGAACGCAGCCTGAGGCAGCCGTGGCTCAATCGCAACCGGCGAAGCCCCCGAAGGAAAAAAATCGACGCTGTGCAGTACGGTCATAACGGCCTCTACCAATGAGAAAAGTTCTCAAAATAGTAATTAAGGCCTTCCCCGCTCACCTTAAATTTTTGACAGAAAACCGCGCAAAAGCTGCCGGTTTTTCAAGAAACAGGCGGAAAGATCGGGAAATGCGGTCAGCGTCACACTGCCTGCAAACCCCGCGATTACTGGAAACTGTGAACTCCCTCACGTTCATCTTTGCTTTCTTGCCAGCGCGAGATTTGGGCTGTCAGTGGCGAGAAGGTGGCTATTTCTTCCCTTTCTTACACTCCTCGCTAATGACTTAAGAAAGGACCCGACCATGACTTTTCGCCATTGTGTGGCTGTCGATTTAGGCGCATCCAGCGGCCGTGTAATGCTCGCCACCTGGGACTGCGACCTGCACACCCTTACGCTTCGCGAAATGCACCGTTTCGCCAATTGTCTGCAAAAACAGGACGGTTTTGTTACCTGGGATATCGACGCCCTGGAAGCAGAGATTCGCACCGGACTTCACAACGTCTGCGAAGACGGTATTCGCATCGACAGTATCGGCATTGATACCTGGGGTGTGGATTACGTGCTGCTGGACAGTCACGGCGAACGCGTCGGCCTGCCGGTCTCCTACCGCGACAGCCGCACCGATGGGCTGATGGCGCACGCCATCGCGCAGCTTGGCAAGGAGAACATCTATGGTCGCAGTGGCATCCAGTTCCTGCCGTTTAACACGCTGTATCAGCTACGTGCGCTGGTTGAGCAACAGCCTGAGCTGGTCGAAAAGGTGGCGCATGCGCTGCTGATCCCGGACTACTTAAGCTACCGTCTGACCGGCAATATGAACTGGGAATACACCAACGCCACCACCACGCAGCTGGTCAACATCAACACCGATAACTGGGATGAACATCTGCTGGCCTGGACGGGCGCCTCGCCGTCCTGGTTCGGCGCGCCAACCCATCCGGGCAATGTGATCGGTCACTGGCTTTGCCCGCAGGGGAATGAAATCCCTGTTGTCGCCGTCGCCAGTCACGACACCGCGAGCGCGGTCATTGCCTCGCCGCTCGCCGACAAAGATGCGGCCTATCTCTCTTCCGGCACCTGGTCGCTGATGGGCTTCGAGAGCAAAACCCCGTACACCAGCGATGCCGCGATGGCGGCGAACATCACCAACGAAGGCGGTGCCGAAGGCCGCTACCGGGTGCTGAAGAACATCATGGGGCTGTGGCTGCTCCAGCGGGTGCTGAAAGAGCAGGCCATCACCGACCTGCCCGCGCTTATCGCGGAAGCCGAAACGCTGAAGGCCTGCACCTTTCTGATCAACCCGAACGACGATCGCTTTATCAACCCGGTGCACATGAGCGCCGAAATCCAGGCCGCCTGTTTTGAAGCGGGGCAGCCGGTACCTTCCCGCCCCGCCGAGCTGGCACGCTGCATTTTTGACAGCCTCGCCCTGCTGTATGCCGACATCCTGAGCGAGCTGGCTGACCTTCGCGGCAAACCGTTCACACAACTGCATATCGTGGGCGGCGGCTGCCAGAACCAGCTGCTGAACCAGCTCTGCGCGGATGCCTGCGGCATTACCGTGGTGGCAGGTCCGATTGAAGCCTCCACGCTCGGCAATATCGGCATTCAGCTGATGACCCTGGACGAACTTTCAAACGTCGACGATTTCCGTTCGGTGGTGACGGCGAATAACAGCCTGACCACCTTCACCCCCCATCCCTGCCATGAAATTGCCCGCTACCGGGCGCAGTTTCAGCAAAAACGACTGACTAAGGAGCTTTGCGCATGACCACTCAACTTGAACAAGCCTGGGACCTGGCTAAACAGCGTTTCGCCGCCGTCGGCGTGGATGTCGAAGAGGCGCTGCGCCAGCTCGACCGTCTGCCCGTCTCCATGCACTGCTGGCAGGGTGATGACGTCGCCGGTTTCGAGAACCCGGGCGGTTCCCTGACGGGGGGTATTCAGGCCACGGGTAACTACCCGGGCAAAGCGCGCAACGCCACCGAACTGCGTGCGGATCTGGAACTGGCGCTGAGCCTGATCCCCGGGCCAAAGCGCCTGAACCTGCACGCCATTTATCTCGAATCCGACGAGCCGGTCGCGCGTAACGAAATCAAACCGGAACACTTTAAGAACTGGGTGGAGTGGGCGAAGGCCAACCGGCTGGGTCTGGATTTTAACCCGTCCTGCTTCTCGCACCCGCTGAGCGCGGACGGCTTTACCCTTGCGCACGCCAACGACGAAATCCGCCAGTTCTGGATCGACCATGTCAAAGCCAGCCGCCGCGTCTCGGCGTATTTCGGCGAGCAGCTTGGCACGCCATCGGTAATGAATATCTGGATCCCGGACGGCATGAAGGACATCACCGTAGACCGACTGGCCCCGCGTCAGCGTCTGCTGGCCGCGCTGGATGAAGCTATCAGCGAAAAACTGGACCCGGCGCACCACATCGACGCCGTCGAGAGCAAGCTGTTCGGCATTGGCGCAGAGAGCTACACCGTGGGCTCAAACGAGTTCTACATGGGTTACGCCACCAGCCGCCAGACCGCGCTGTGCCTGGATGCCGGCCATTTCCACCCAACCGAGGTGATCTCCGACAAAATTTCCGCCGCCATGCTCTACGTGCCGCGTCTGCTGCTGCACGTCAGCCGCCCGGTGCGCTGGGACAGCGACCACGTGGTGCTGCTGGATGACGAAACCCAGGCCATTGCCAGCGAAATCATCCGCCACGACCTCTTTGACCGCGTACACATTGGCCTCGACTTCTTCGACGCCTCCATCAACCGCATCGCGGCGTGGGTTATCGGCACCCGCAACATGAAGAAAGCCCTGCTGCGCGCGCTGCTGGAGCCTGTCGCCGCCCTGAAACAGCTGGAAGAAAACGGCGACTACACCGCGCGCCTGGCGCTGCTGGAAGAGCAGAAATCCCTGCCGTGGCAGGCGGTGTGGGAGATGTACTGCCAGCGTCACGATGCGCCTGCGGGCAGCCAGTGGCTGGACAACGTGCGGGCATATGAGGAAGACGTGTTGAGTCAGCGCGGGTAACTGCCCCCTCACCCCTGCCCTCTCCCCAAAGGGGAGAGGGAGCAAACCATCCCCTCTCCCCTTTGGGGAGAGGGTTAGGGTGAGGGGTTCAACCTCACCGCGATAACTGGAAATGAAAACTATGCAGACCATCACCACTTCCTGGTTCGTCCAGGGCATGATCAAAGCCACCTCTGACGCCTGGCTCAAAGGCTGGGATGAGCGCAACGGCGGCAACCTGACGCTACGCCTGGACGACGCGGATATCGAGCCATTTGCCGCCGATTTCCACCAGAAGCCGCGCTATATCGCCCTGAGCCAGCCGATGCCGCTGCTCGCCAACACGCCGTTTATCGTCACCGGTTCCGGGAAGTTCTTCCGCAACGTCCAGCTCGACCCGCAGGCCAACCTTGGCGTGGTGAAAGTGGACAGCGACGGTGCGGGCTACCACATTCTGTGGGGGCTAACGGACGACGCGGTACCGACATCCGAACTCCCGGCGCACTTCCTCTCCCACTGCGAGCGCATCAAGGCGACCAATGGCAAGGACCGCGTGATCATGCACTGCCACGCCACCAACCTGATCGCCCTGACCTACGTGCTGGAAAATAATTCTGATTTCTTCACCCGCAAACTGTGGGAAGGCAGTACCGAGTGTCTGGTGGTGTTCCCGGACGGCGTCGGCATTCTGCCGTGGATGGTGCCGGGCACCGACGAAATCGGTCAGGCAACCGCAACGGACATGCAGAAGCACTCACTGGTGCTGTGGCCGTTCCACGGCGTCTTCGGCAGCGGCCCGACGCTGGATGAAACCTTCGGCCTGATCGACACCGCTGAGAAATCCGCGGAAGTGCTGGTGAAGGTCTATTCCATGGGCGGCATGAAGCAGACCATCACCCGGGAAGAGCTGATCGCCCTGGGCAAACGCTTTGGCGTCACCCCCATGCAGTCGGCGTTAGATCTTTACCAATAACAACATCGCGCCCCGCTCATTGAGACGGGGCGAAAACCACCTGCAATCCCTACAACTAACTCAAGTCAGTGGAGTAAAAGCAATGAAAATAAAAGCAAGCTTGATCCTCACCGTTGCCGCTCTGGCGTTGTCCGGTTCCGCTTTAGCAGAAGTGAAAATCGCCCTGGTGGCGAAGTCCTTAGGAAATGGATTCTTCGAGGCAGCGAACGTCGGCGCGCAGGAGGCGGCCAAAGAGTTAGGCGATGTGAAAGTGATTTATACCGGCCCGACCACCACCACGGCGGAAGCGCAGATCGAGGTGCTGAACGGGTTGATCGCCCAGGGCGTGGATGCGATCGCGATTTCCGCGAACGATCCGGACGCCGTCGTGCCGGTGCTGAAAAAAGCGATGCAGCGCGGCATTAAGGTTGTGTCGTGGGACTCCGGGGTGGCGAAAGCCGGACGCCAGATCCACCTCAACCCGTCCAATAATGCCCTGATTGGCGAAACCAACGTGAAGCTCGCCGCCGACGCGCTGAAAGCGCTGAACGTGGAGAAGGGCGACGTGGCGGTGCTGAGCGCCACGCCAACCTCCACCAACCAGAATACCTGGATTGCGGAGATGAAAAAGGTGCTGCCGAAGTACCCGTCCGTCAATCTGGTGACCGTGGCCTACGGAGACGATCTCTCTGACAAAAGCTACCGCGAAGCGGTCGGCTTGCTGAAAACCTACCCCGAACTGAAAGTGATTGTTTCGCCATCGTCCGTGGGCATTGTGGCCGCTGCGCAGGCGGTGAAGGACCAGGGCAAGATTGGCAAAGTGTACGTCACCGGTTTAGGCCTGCCGTCCGAGATGGCGGGCGCGGTGAAGTCCGGCGCGAGCAAGAGCTTTGCCATCTGGAACCCGATCGACCTCGGCTATGCGGCAACCTACCTGGCGGATGACCTGGTGAAAGGCACGGCCACGAAAGGTGAGGCCAGCATGGGCAGACTGGGCAAAGTGAAGCTGGATGCTGACGGCAACGGCGCGATGGCCGAGCCGTTCGTCTACGATGCCAGCAATATTGATAAGTTCTCGAAAATCTTTTGATGCAATTTGTAGGCCGGATAAGCGTAGCGCCATCCGGCAAAAGGCGGGTGGCGCTGCCGCTTACCCGCCCTACAAATTCCTCTGTCCAGGAGAACTATCATGACCCCATTGCTACAGCTTTCTGGCATCACCAAGGTGTTCCCCGGCGTGCGTGCTCTTGAGAACGTGCAGCTTGCGCTGTGGCCCGGCAAAGTGACGGCGCTTATAGGCGAAAACGGCGCGGGCAAGTCGACGCTGGTCAAAGTGATGACCGGCATTTACCAGCCCGACGAGGGCGAAATTCTCTATAAAGCGATCCCCGTTCATCTCCCGACGCCGGAGTCGGCGCATAAAATGGGCATCACCGCCATTCACCAGGAAACCGTGCTGTTTGATGAACTCTCGGTCACCGAGAATATTTTTGTCGGTCAGTACCTTCACAAAGGCTTCCTGAAAAAGCTCGACTGGCCGGAAATGCACCGCCGGGCGCAGGCGATCCTCACGCGGCTGGAAGTGCAAATCGACCCGCGCGCGACGCTGAAAACCCTGAGCATCGCCCAGCGTCACATGGTGGCGATTGCCCGCGCGCTGTCGTTTGAGGCGCAGGTGGTGATCCTCGATGAACCGACGGCGGCGCTGTCGCAGCATGAAATCCTCGAGTTTTACCAGATTGTGGAGCGCTTAAAGCAGGAGGGCAAAGCCATCCTGTTTATCTCCCACAAGTTCGACGAGATTTTTGAGCTGGCCGATCACTACACTATTTTGCGCGACGGCGCGTTCGTCGGTGCAGGTGCAATAAATGAGATCACCGAGGAGCGGATGGTGTCGATGATGGTCGGGCGCGCCATTACCCAAACTTTCCCTAAAATCGACTGCGAAAAAGGCGAGACGGTGCTGGAGGTGAAAAACCTCTGCCATCCGACCGAATTTGCGCATATCTCGTTCTCCCTGCGTAAAGGGGAAATCCTCGGCTTTTACGGGCTGGTGGGGGCCGGGCGTACCGAGCTGATGCAGGCGCTTTCCGGCGTCACGCGGCCATCGTCCGGGGAAATTATCCTCAACGGACAGCCCCGGCGCTTCCGCCAGCCTGCGGATGCGATCAAAGCCGGTATCGTCTGCGTGCCGGAAGAAAGACAGAAACAGGGGGCGATTATCGCCCTGCCGATTGCCCAGAACATCAGCCTGCCTCAGCTCAGCAAGCTCAATCCGAACGGTGTGCTGCATGACGACCGTGAATGGAAGCTGGCGGACGAGTACGCCAAACGCCTGCAAGTGAAAGCCTTCAGCTGGAAGCAGGCGGTGGAGACCCTCTCTGGCGGCAACCAGCAAAAGGTCGTGATCGGCAAATGGCTGGCGACGCACCCTGACGTGATTATCCTCGATGAGCCGACAAAAGGCATCGATATCGGCTCAAAAGCAGCCGTGCATCAGTTTATGTCCGAGCTGGTCAGTCAGGGGCTGGCGGTAATTATGGTCTCGTCCGAACTGCCGGAAGTGATGGGCATGGCGGATCGCATTATCGTCATGCACGAGGGGCTGATGGTGGCCGAGTACCAGGCGGGAGACGCGACGGCGGAAACCATCGTCAGCGCCGCCAGCGGTGCAAAACAGGAGGCGGCATAATGCTTAGCTCACTCTTAAAACACCGCGAAGCCCTGCTGGGCGCGGTGATTATCCTGATGATCGTCGCCATTGGCAGCCGCGTGCCATCGTTTATCGCGCCGGGCAACCTGGTGGAGATGTTTAACGACACCGCCATTCTGATCGTCCTCGCGCTCGGGCAGATGATGGTGCTGCTCACGAAAGGCATCGACCTGTCGATGGCGGCCAATCTGGCCCTGACCGGGATGATTGTCGCCCTGATTAATTTCCATTACCCGGACGTGCCCGTCTGGGCGCTGCTGATCCTTGCCAGCGTGCTTGGGCTGCTGATGGGCGCGATAAACGGCCTGCTGGTGTGGAAGCTGGGCATTCCGGCGATTGTGGTAACGCTCGGTACTATGAGCATCTACCGTGGAATGATCTTTTTGCTCTCCGGCGGCGGCTGGGTGAACTCAAACCAGATGGGTACAGATTTCCTCGGCCTGCCACGTGCGTCAGTGCTGGGCTTGCCGGTGCTGAGCTGGTGCGCCATCGCCGCGCTGCTGCTGGTGGGCTACTTCCTGCGCTACAGCCGCACCGGACGAGCGCTCTACACCGCAGGCGGTAATGCCACGGCAGCGTACTACACCGGGATCAACGCCGGAAAAATGCAGTTCATTAGTTTCTGCCTTTCCGGTCTGCTGGCCGGGTTCTGCGGCTACCTGTGGATATCGCGCTTTGCCGTTGCGTATGTTGACGTCGCTAACGGTTTTGAATTGCAGGTGGTGGCAGCCTGTGTGATTGGGGGGATCAGCACCATGGGCGGCACCGGGCGCGTGCTCGGCTGTCTGTTTGGCGCACTGTTCCTCGGGGTGATTAACAACGCCCTGCCGGTGATCGGCGTCTCCCCGTTCTGGCAGATGGCGATTTCCGGCACGGTAATTGTGATAGCGGTGCTGCTGAACGAGCGCGGCAATAAACGTAAAGGCCGATTGATACTGCGCGATGCGGCGCTGGCACGTCAGAAACTGGCGGTGAAATCATGAGTAAAATGATGACATCTGAAGCAATCAAACCCACTTCTGCGCCGGGCTTCTTCCAGCGTCTGCTGTGCTGGGAGGGCTTCCTGCTGGCGGTGACGCTGGCGGTGTTTGTGGTGAACGCGCTCGCCTCACCCTACTTCCTCAATATCTGGAACCTCTCCGACGCGACGTTCAACTTCACCGAAAAAGCGATCATCGTGTTGCCGATGGCGATGCTGATTATCGCCAGGGAAATTGACCTGTCGGTAGCCTCCACCATCGCGCTCAGCTCCACGGTGATGGGCTTTTGCGCTGCGGCGGGCGTCGATACGCCGCTGCTGGTCTGCGTCGGATTAGGCGTCGGGCTACTGTGCGGGCTGTTCAACGGCATTCTGGTGACGCGCTTTAACCTGTCGTCCATCGTCATCACCATCGGCACCATGAGCCTGTACCGCGGGATCACCTACATTCTGCTCGGGGACCAGGCGCTGAACAGCTACCCTGAGAGCTTCGCCTGGTTCGGCCAGGGCTACGTCTGGGGCGCGCTGTCGTTTGAATTCGCGCTGTTTATCGTGCTGGCCGCTCTGTTTGCCTTTGTGCTGCACCGCACCAACTTTGGCCGCCGCACCTACGCCATCGGCAACAACCCGACCGGCGCGTGGTACTCCGGCATCAACGTGAAGCGCCACAACCTGATCCTCTTCGCGCTGGTTGGGCTGATGTCCGGCCTGGCGTCGGTGCTGCTTACCTCGCGTCTGGGCAGCACCCGCCCGACCATCGCGATGGGCTGGGAGCTGGCGGTGGTGACGATGGCGGTGCTCGGCGGCGTCAATATTCTCGGTGGGTCCGGCAGCATGGTGGGCGTGATTATCGCCGCCTTCCTGATGGGGCTGGTGACCTTCGGCCTGAGCCTGCTCAACGTGCCCGGCATTGTGATGTCGGTGATTATCGGCGCGATGCTAATCGTGGTGATTTCGCTGCCGATTATTACCCGCCGGATGATGCAGCGAAGACGGAATTAAATTGCCCCTCACCCCTGCCCTCTCCCCTGAGGGGAGAGGGTGAAAAGCCGCACCGAGCAGTCCCCTCTCCCCTCCGGGGAGAGGGTTAGGGTGAGGGGAACGGATTACCTCAAAAGCATATTAAGGAGAATTATCATGAGCTTTATGTTGGCACTCCCCAAAATCAGCCTGCACGGCGCGGGCGCGATCGGCGATATGGTCAATCTGGTGGCAAACAAGCAGTGGGGAAAAGCGCTGATTGTCACCGACGGCCAGTTAGTGAAGCTGGGCCTGCTCGACAGTTTGTTTTCCGCGCTGGACGCCCATCAGATGTCGTATCACCTGTTCGATGAGGTATTCCCGAATCCGACGGAAGCGCTGGTGCAAAAAGGCTATGCGGCATATCAGGATGCGGAGTGTGATTACCTGATTGCCTTTGGCGGCGGCAGCCCGATTGATACCGCCAAGGCGATCAAAATCCTCACCGCCAACCCCGGTCCGTCAACCGATTACTCCGGCGTCGGCAAAGTAAAAAACGCGGGCGTACCGCTTGTGGCGATCAACACCACCGCAGGCACGGCAGCAGAGATGACCAGCAACGCGGTGATCATCGACTCCGCGCGCCAGGTGAAGGAGGTGATAATCGATCCGAACATCATCCCGGATATCGCCGTGGACGATGCCAGCGTGATGCTCGATATTCCGGCCTCCGTGACCGCCGCAACCGGCATGGACGCGCTAACCCACGCCATTGAAGCTTACGTCTCCGTGGGCGCGCACCCACTGACCGATGCCAACGCGCTGGAAGCCATTCGTCTGATCAACCTCTGGCTGCCGAAAGCGGTCGACGACGGTCACAACCTGGAAGCGCGCGAGCAGATGGCTTTTGGGCAGTATCTGGCGGGCATGGCGTTTAACAGCGCCGGGCTGGGGCTGGTGCATGCTCTGGCGCACCAGCCGGGCGCGACGCACAACCTGCCGCACGGCGTGTGCAACGCCATCCTGCTGCCGATCATCGAAAACTTTAACCGCCCGAACGCGGTCGCCCGATTCGCCCGTGTGGCGCAGGCGATGGGCGTTGACACGCGCGGCATGAGCGACGAAGCGGCCAGCATGTCCGCCATTCAGGCGATTCGCGATCTGAGCGCCCGGGTCGGCATTCCGTCCGGATTTAGCCAGCTCGGCGTCACCAAAGCCGATATTGAAGGCTGGCTGGATAAAGCGCTCGCTGACCCGTGCGCGCCGTGCAACCCACGTACCGCCAGCCGCGATGAGGTCCGCGAGCTGTACCTGGAGGCATTATGATCCGCAAAGCGTTTGTGATGCAGGTAAACCCGGATGCGCACGAGGAGTATGCGCGCCGCCACAACCCGATCTGGCCTGAGCTGGAAGCGGTATTGAAAGCCCACGGCGCGCACCACTACGCCATTTACCTCGACAAAGCCCGCAACCTGCTGTTTGCGACAGTGGAGATTGAATCGGAGGAGCGCTGGAACGCGGTGGCAAACACCGACGTCTGCCAGCGCTGGTGGAAACATATGGCTGACGTTATGCCGTCTAACCCGGACAACAGCCCGGTGAGTGCGGAGCTGAACGAGGTGTTTTACCTGGACTGAGCCATGGCCCGGCATATTGTGTCGGGTCGCGTTATTTAACCGGCCAGTTATAAACAGCGCTATTACCGTTGTCGTCGATTAACTCCCCCTGCACCTGCCCGGAGAAGGGGGCATTGGCGGCAAAGGCGTAGCGCTTCTCCCCGAAGGGGGCAACCATCATGTCGGGTAGTTGTGTCACCGGATACAGCTTTTCGCCTGCCTTAAAGTTAATGCCCGCAAAAGAGACAAAGTAAGGCGAATCATTATGACAAACCAGCACAGAACCCTCGCGATGAAAGGTTAATCGCGCCCACGCGCTTTCTGGATTGTTGAGCGACGCCGGACGCCAGAATATTTTCATCTGTGTATTCATCGTCAGCACCATGCTTTGTTGTTGTGTGGCAACACTTCCGGTAGGCGGGATTTCATAGATGTTCAGCCAGAATGCCGATTCCCGGTCAGTGGGCATACGCGCTTTGTTGTGCATGATACGTAGCCCTTGTACTCCCTTAGGCTCCAGACGAAACAACGGCGGCACCGCAACAAACGGCGTTTTAACACTTCCCGGTTCGCGATTGATATCGCCATCATCCACCCAGGTTTGCACGACTACCGGCCACGGATTGGTATTCACCAGCATCAGACTCTGTTGCGCTTCGCCTTCATGAAAAATCACACGCGTTGCGGAGGCAATAATGCCCGCTGCGCAGGGCCAGGACACAAGCATCCATAGCATTAACAGAGAAATACGCATCATTGCACTTTCACCCAAACATACGCCCTGGCATCTACCTTACCGGCAGCGATCGCCTCGTCAGGTAAACGCACCAGTGAAGCATTAAAGTTAATCAGGTAGTCCTGGGTATTCCCTGATCCTGCAATTCGGGTTGCCCCTACATTGACGGGATACCAGCCACCGCTATTGCCCGTTGCGCAACTGGTGGTCGTACAGCGATCCCAACCGAGGAACTGGCGAACTATACCGTCGCTGGCATTAGCAATCTGTATCCCCACTCCCCTTGCCATACCGGTTTGTCCGTAATTCTCGGAAAGGAGATGGCTCACCCCGCCGCTGCTGTTTACCAGCCCAAGAGTTTGCGCGGCGAGAAAGCTTTCGTAAGGCACCTGTAACCCCAGCGCCGTCTGGTTTTGCGCCACACCGCCGACAGCTGTATTTTCACAACGAACCGTCACGCTGAAATTGGCTTGCGCCGCTTTGCCGCTTTCCAGCTCAGTTCGCGTAACAGAAGGGAACACGACCACAGGCGTGACGTTTTTCGCCACGCACGTAGCGATGGTGGTCAGCGTTGAGACAGGTGCCGTTCCCATGTTTAACGCCATCCAGTTATCGTAACCCCACCCGGTGTAACTGGTTGCCGAGTCTCCGGAATCACAGTAAGCATCGTTATTTTTACTGCCCGGCGAACAAAAACTGACGTAGCCATTGGGCTGATTACAGCTATAGCTGCCGCTACTCACCGGAGCGCCACACCAGGTTCCAGCTCCCGTGTTGGTGGGAACATCTGCGCTGAGACGAATCGCCTCGGCGCGAATGGGGCTAAAATCCTTGACCCGAATATAAATTTTTTTGCCATCGTCTGAGACCGCGTAACGGGTCATCGGTATCCGTTGATAATTTCGGGTAAACACAGTGCCTGAGTTAAGGTGCGTTAAACGCACCCCGACTTTTTTAAATAAGGTGCCGTAAACATTCGGATTACCGCTTGCCTGCCCCATATCCCAGTAGCCGCCGTAACGGTCATCTCCGTTAGTGGCAATGATTTCGAAGATGTTATTTTTATCGCTAATATCGCAGACCCACAAAATATTATCGGGGCTGCTATAGAGCGGATTATCAGAGAAGCGCACCACGCTACTAGCCAAAACTGTACCTTCCGGCTGAACGTCAATGCTGCTGACATTGATACGCCCCAGCGCAAGCCCTGTCCCCATTCCGTCCTCTTCGGTGTGCTCGAATTTTGGCCCTTTTTCGCACTGGGCAAACGCCGCCACGCTCATCAGGCAAAATGCCGCGACGACAAAACGTAGTCTGTTCATGATTTCCTCCCTGGTGGGCTTAACGGCAAGGCAACGTTAATACCCGTAACGGTTCCGACGGCTGCGTATTTTGCCAGGCTATTCGACAGCTTTCCTGCTGGGCCTCCCCCCACTTAATCCGCAATATGCCTTTCTCGTCGCTGGCGCGAAAATAGAGCTGACTCGCCTGCCCCATCATGCCAATGCTGTTGTCATACTCATCGTAAACGGCAGCCCCCATCGGGATAACCTCACCTTTCAGCCTCTGCGCAGTGATCAACATGGCCTGTCCCTGAAGCGTGGTGTAGCGCAGGCGAACCATCGCCCCGGCGAATGGCGCAACACGCTGAACCGATGTCTGGAGTTCCACATCGTCGGCCATGTCTTGCGGGTCCAGGCTGACAGTATTGAACTGATAAGGCACCAACGATGGTGCAAGCGCATAGCCAAACGCGTTCACCTGTGCCCCTTGCCCGCCGGATATCCGTGCGCCATCCGCACCGGGTGCTTCAATTAATGCGAAGGTGTCACCAAGATACGGTCCCGGCGTGATACCTCCACGATGCAATACCAGTGCCCCCTGTAACGATGCCGACGCCTGCCAGTAATCGCTGGAGGAAGACCACGACGCGCCGCCGCTGGCCCAAGGGAAATTCTTCTGAAAATTTGCTCCCCAGACGGACTGCTCCCCGCGATCGTTTGTGGCGTAGTTGAGGCTGTAGCTCAGCGGATCGCGCTCACCCATCACCCCGCTAAGCGTCGACTGATAATCTCCGCCGTCATCATCACTATGGTTAGCGCTAATCGAAAGCATTGGCGAGTAGCGACTCTGCCCAAGCGGAATAGAAAACGATAATGACCACAGCGTTTGCGTTTTTGCCTGCCAGGCGTCGCTCCAGTCGACGGCGTTCCCCATGCCGTTTTGTGAAGATGGGGTGATTCGTCGGGTGCGCGCCGCCGTAAGGTTCACCGATATGCCGTAGGCAAATGCCTTACTCCAGCTGGCCTGAAGCTGCTTATCGCGGCTTTTCTGGTCGCGATAGTCCTGTGAAGAGAAGGAAAGATTAATATTACCCAACCAGTCCAGCGCCTGGCTGGCCGAAAGCTCAACCCTGGAGCGCTGCCGCCAGGTGGAGGATTGCCACTCCTCATTATGCGCAGCGCGTGAACCGAGCACATCGTACAGCTCAGCATAGCCGCCTGTAGAGTAGCGGTAGCCCGCCAACGCAACCGACGTCCCCGTCTGTGGAAAATGTTTACTGTAGTTGAGCCTGGACATCCAGCCGGTTTGGTAATCGTCGCTGTTCAGCCGTGCGCGCGAGAAAGTGCTGTCCATCCCCCATGCGCCCAGCGTGGAACTGTAAACGCCGCCGAGCATAAACGCCTGATAGCCGTTTGCCAGTTGATTGCCCGCATTGATAGTGAGCGCATTCGTTACCCCGTGCTGCCAGACAATTTCACTGAATTCGTCATTGTTGCCCACGTCCCGCACGCGCCCCACTGTCGCACTGTATTCCGAAAACCCCGCGCGCATGGATTCCGCCAGCGCGGAAAAGGGTACGTTAAACGTACTTTCACTCCCATCCGCTTCCGTGACAATGACGTTCAGATCGCCTGCGTAATTAGTGGGATAAAGATCGTCAATCGCAAACGCACCGGGCGCGACCGTGGTTTCATAGAGCGTGTTGTTGCCCTGGCGAATGGTCACTTTGGCGTTGGTTCGCGCAATCCCACGCACCACTGGCGCGTAGCCGCGCTGAGATTCCGGACGCATTCGGGTATCGGAGGTGAGCTGCACGCCGCGAAAGCTGATCCCGGAAAAAAATCTGCCGTCGGTGTAGCCTTCGCCAATCATCATTTCACTGCGCAGCGGCACAATCGCTCGCTGGACATAGCGCCGCGTTGTTGTCCAATGGCTGCCCAGATCGCTGTCATAGTTGAGCGCAGACTGCTGACGATAGCGCCACAGTCCCAGATTTAACCCGCCATTCAGGTTCAGGTAAGTGGAGTCTGTCGTGCCACCGCCATCCTGCTTTTGCGTGACGTGGTACTGGTTAGCCATGTAGTTGAGAAAGAGCATACTTTCTCCGGACTCCAGGCTCTCTTCACGTATTCCTCCTCGCGGCAGTTTATCCAGCAGGGTTTGTGGTACCGAAAAATCAACACGCATTTGCGACATCACGCTGCTCACCGTGATGCCGGAAAAAAGCGCATTGTCCGGACGATAGCAGCCTTCTCCAGGCTCTTCCGGCAACGATTTCAGCCCAATCTTTTTTAAGGTACCCCAGCTAAAACACGGCATTACGCGATGTTCCACGGCTGTAAATACGATGTCATCCCTCGCGGCCAGCGTACCGTTAACATATAGATCCAGTGTATAACTGCCGGGCTTGATCATTGAATCCTGGTTTAACTGTTCAATATCAACCTTATTCAGGCCAGACCCGCGAAGTAGCGACGCGTCAAAGACATACGCTTCTTGCGCTTGCACGAAAGAGGCGCTGATTAACGTCAGCGTCGAGACAAACAGACAACACCGGGGATACGCGCGATGTCGGAGCATAAAACCCTCCCTGCCCACTCTTTCCATGTCGACTTCTAGCGAGGCAGCGTGAAGGTGTGGCTCACCGCCGTGCCATAATCATTCATGGCGTAAACCGTGACAGATGTGGCCACCGGATCGGTTAAAACCCAGCGTGTGTCGCCAAATGGTGGAATCATCACCGATTGGCCAACCGCCGTAGATTTCTCACCTCGGGTTAACAGCGCGTTGCGCAGTGAAATATGCCATGGCGTAGGGTTTTGTAACGTCAGCATATTTCCTTTACGCTGCACCTGAAGTTGCGTCAGAGCCTGACTGGCGTCGCCGCGCAGACCGGGCGGGCGATAAAATACTTTGAGCCGGCTTTTTACAATCAATGCCAGGCGATTCTGTGCAAGATCGGACGATTTAATGGCGGGATATTGCAAATAATTAAACCAGAACACGGACTCGCGATCCTGTGGGAGCTGTTGGGTCTGCCCTGTAAATTTTAGCCGCAGCGCATGACCATTCAGCGCATTAATCCGAAATATTTGTGGCGTGACGATAAAAGGTGCATCCGCTGTGTCTGGCGTTGAATCTGGGTTATTTTTATCCAGCCACACCTGCACCAGCATCGGTGTATCACCATTGTTAGAAAATTCTACAACCTTATCTTTTGCATCGGCAGAATAAATTATTCTATTACCTTTAAGAATAACACTGGAAGATGCTATGTTCGATATAAAAATAGAAGACAAAAATGCCATTACAGCAATAAAACAGCATTTATTAGTGTACAGCATATACACCTCCCTAATTAATAGGGAATAAATGGCGCTACGTTAAGTAGCGCCTAAAAGAGTTACAAATAGGTAATTGCGAACTGTGCTTGCGCTTCTACTGCTCCGGCCGTAGCCCCGCCAGCAGAAGAGTAGTAACGTGCAGCCATATCAAAGGAGACAGAGTCTGGACCGCTCGTTCCACCTACCGTCTGCATAGACGTTTTTGCTATGCCGCTGGTGAAGTCCAGCTCGGTCGTGCCTTCAAGTAGCTGAATAGCAACGTTCGTCGCCGGGCTTGCCGCCGCGATATTTTTTAGGTTGTTACCGTCCAGATAATTACTGACAAAACGTACGCCTGCCGAAGATGACGACGTCGCAGTAACATCGCAGCCGCTCAACGTCACAGTGAAAGGCGTTTGCCCTGCGCTGGACCCCGCGGCCGTCAGCTCGCTTTTACTGACGGCAGGCAACAGGACAACCGGATAAGAATCGGTGCCATTAATTTTTATGGTACAGGTTTGATCGGTAACTTCTCCTAAAAAACGTACGGTATTATTTGCATAGACAGCGCCACTTACTCCGACAGATACAATAAATGCTACCAGCACTCTTTTTTTCATTTTTATTGTCTCCTTTACATGCCCTTATCGTTATAAGAGCCAATGCGCGAATAATGATTATTTCTTAGAACAAACATACCCCTATAAAAATTATGTGTAAATATATTTCAGAGGTTAACAAATCATAAAAATAAGCAGCCCTGCGAAAAAACAAGGTAATCACACATAAATTCCATGAATAACAAAAATAGGTTAACAGGATAAAGTATCGCCATTAAACGTGACGTCTCCCACCTAACCCAATGAATTCTCGCATAAATGAACAATTAGTCTTTCATATTTATTTATAATCCAAATGATTAAATATTCTAAAAACTGTATTAAACTTAAATTAAAGTACAAAGAACAATTCACGCCATAAATGATTTAATGGTCGAATATATTTAATATGGATATTTTGTTTTATGATCTTAGTCTCATTTTATCGCCCCGCTGTCGTCTTACCGGCAGCGGGTTTGCCGCTGTTTAGCTTTGTTCCGCCACCAGCAGCGCGTGCGTATCTGGCTCCAGCGCCTTAAAGATATGCGGCTGGTCAGCGGGATAGCAAATGTAATCTCCCGGGCCGAGCTCTTCCGCCGCGTCGATCAGGCCGACCATCGCCCGCCCCTGGGTCACGATAATATGCTCAACCGACCCTGGCGGATGCGGCTGGGAAATACGGTCTGCCCCCGGCTGAGTCAGCAGCAGGTAGATATCACGACGCGCCCCCGGCGGACACGCCGCGAGCAAAATCGCCTCGTAGTTCGCCTGCCCGGCGACAACTTTTGTGCCCTCGCCGCGGCGGATCACCTGCGTGACGGGTTGTTGCGGCTCCAGTAACCGGGCAAACGGAATATCCAGCGCCACGCAAAGCGACCAGAGCGTTTCCAGGCTAGGGTTGCCGTTGCCAGACTCCAGTTGTGAAAGCGTGGATTTGGCGATCCCGGCACGGCGGGCAATTTCCGCCAGTGAGAGCCCGGTTCGCAGGCGTTCTCGCACCAGGCTTCTGGCGATTACGCTGATTGGCTGCGTCATAATAACGGCCTCATTCTCTCTATAACGAACGAATCGTTCGCCTTGTAAAACGTTTTTGATGCGTTCATTATAATGGAAATACGTTCGATATGGCTAAAATGGTATGAAGAATCACCTCTCTTGCCTGAAAGGCGACACGATAAAAGCGATCGTCCTGGTCTGCCTAGCGGTGGGCGTGGTCGGCATGTCTTATGGCTCACTGGCGATGGCCTACGGTTTCCCGCTGTGGGTGCCGTTTGTTCTCTCCCTCACGGTGCTGGCAGGCGCATCCGAGTTTATGTTCATCGGCATCGTGGCGAGCGGCGGCAATCCGCTGGCGGCGGCCGCAGCCGGTTTACTGGTAAACGCGCGCCATGTGCCGTTCGGCGTGACGGTGCGTGACCTGGTGGGCAAGCGCGGCCTGAGCTTTTTGGGCTGTCATATCATGAACGATGAAAGCGTGGTGTTTGGCCTGTCGCAAAAAACCGCCGAGCAGCGTAAAGCGGCCTACTGGCTGTGCGGGTTAGGCGTGGCAATCATCTGGCCGCTGGGCGCGGTGCTGGGGGCGATGGTCGGCAAGCTACTGCCAGACCCGGAAACCATCGGGCTGGACGCGGTGTTCCCGGCGATCCTGCTGGCGTTAGTGGTGCCGGCATTTAAAAACCGTACCACGCTGATCCGCGCCTGTAGCGGCGCGTTGTTGTCGCTGGCAGCCGTGCCGTTCGCACCGGTGGGCCTGCCGGTGCTGCTCTCTTTGCTCGGCCTTGCCGCGAGGAAAAAATAATGGAAAACATGACGGTCTTTATTCTCGGCATCGCCATTCTTTCTGCCGGAACCTATCTGATGCGTCTCGGCGGGGCAAAACTCGGCAGCCGGCTGGCGCTTTCTGAACGGTCGCAGGCGCTGCTTTCAGATGCGGCTACCGTTTTGTTGTTCTCCGTCGCGCTGGCGACAACGTTTTATGAAGGGGACCATTTTGCCGGGATGGCGCGCGTGCTGGGGGTGGGGTTCGCGGTGTTTCTGGCCTGGCGCAAAATGCCGTTAATTGTGGTGATCGTCGCGGCGGCGGTGGTGACGGCGCTACTGCGTCTGGCGGGCATAAACTAAAAAGCGCCCCAGGGGCGCTCTTTCGACGGTACTGCGAAATTATTTGTTCAGTTCAGCGGTCATGTGTACGCGGTTACCGGTGAATGCCTGGGTAATTTTGTAGGATGACGCGCCCGCTTCCTGAGCCTGTGCGGCGATTTTAGCTTCAGCACCGTCCAGCGTAGAGGCGGATGCGGTCACAGTCTGCGCAGCGAAAGAACCGAAAGATGTAGCAAGAGCGATTACTGCGACAAAAGTTTTGATGCTTTTCATGAGATAAACCCTTTCGTTAAGTTGTTTAGATAAGGCACCGTGCCTTGATGAGATAAATACTAGACCTCATCATGAACAACTAAAAGCGGAAGGATTTGCTATACTCATTCAAAATTACTGATTAACAATTAATCGCTGCGGATGGGTGTAAATTGTCGCCCTGCCTGGCTTGCAGAACCCCACCAGCGTCAGGTTGCAGCGCTCCGCCACTTCAACCGCCAGCGTGGTTGCCGCTGACACCGCAAACAAAATTTCCACGCCGCACATGGCGGATTTTTGCACCATCTCGTAGCTGGCGCGGCTGGAAACGAGCGCGGCCCCTTGCTGCCAGACGTTGTTTTCCCGAGCGCGACGGCCCAGCAGCTTATCCAGCGCGACGTGGCGGCCAACATCTTCATGCCCGCCTGCAATGCTCCCCGACGGCAATACCCACGCCGCCGCATGCGTACAACCGCTGAGCTGGCCGATGGGCTGAACGTCATTCAGGTGCACAAGCGCCCGATCAAGATGCGCCAGATTGAACGTCTGGGTGAACGGCAGGGGGATAATGGGTTTGCCGATATCGTTAAGCTGTTCAACACCGCACACGCCGCAGCCGGTACGTCCGGCCAGCGCCCGGCGGCGCTCTTTCAGCCCCATAAAGCGGCGGCTGGAGAGTTCGATTTGCACTTCGAGACCGTTACAGGCCGGTACGACGTCCATGCCGTAGATCTCCTGCGGATGCGCAATGATGCCTTCCGAGAGGGAGAAACCGATGGCGAACAGCTCGAGATCTTTCGGCGAGGCCATCATCACCACATGCGAAATCCCGTTGTAAACCAGGGCAACGGGGACCTCTTCCGCCAGAAAATCCGGCGTGGCATGTGAAATGTGAGGCGGTCTGTGTACCGACAGTTCCACAATGCCCGCAGGCAGTGGCGACGCGTGGGTAGCACGGTTTTGTTTAAACACGACGGTATTCCTGAACAACCACGGAAGTGAGCCTGCTATTGCACCACAAACAGCGGACCTTACGCATAGTATGGATCAACTTTTCAGCATCCATTCTCCTACTCAATTCGGAGGGGTGCAACCGGTCATCTGCTACACACCCTTAACATCCGCAGAGAGAAATGTGATTGATATCACACTTTATAATCAATGCCGTGATAATACGTTCACTTTGTTTTAACGCCGTTGGAACAGGCGTACCGACATTGTGGTATTCTGGGCTTATCCCTCGGAGAAATGAGGGATTAACGCAAATTTTTCTCCTTTGCGGTTAATTCTCAACCGCAAAGTAAAACTACATAGCAATGTCGTAATGAACCAAGGAGTGACCCATGCAGGTCAGCAGAAGGCAGTTCTTTAAGATCTGCGCTGGCGGTATGGCAGGCACCACGGCGGCGGCACTGGGCTTTGCGCCCGGCGTAGCGCTGGCGGAAACTCGGCAGTATAAACTGCTGCGCACCCGCGAAACCCGTAACACCTGTACGTACTGCTCCGTCGGCTGTGGGCTGTTAATGTATAGCCTCGGCGACGGTGCGAAAAACGCCAAAGCATCTATTTTCCACATCGAAGGCGATCCGGATCATCCGGTCAACCGTGGTGCGCTGTGTCCGAAAGGGGCCGGTCTGGTAGATTTTATCCACTCCGAAAGCCGCCTGAAGTTTCCTGAGTACCGCGCTCCCGGCTCTGACAAATGGCAGCAAATCACCTGGGAAGAGGCGTTCGATCGCATCGCTAAGCTGATGAAAGAAGACCGCGATGCCAACTTTATTGCGAAGAATGCCGAAGGCACCACCGTTAATCGCTGGCTCTCCACCGGCATGCTGTGTGCTTCAGCGTCCAGTAACGAAACCGGCTATTTAACCCAGAAATTTACGCGCGCACTCGGTATGCTCGCGGTCGACAACCAGGCGCGTGTCTGACACGGACCAACGGTAGCAAGTCTTGCTCCAACATTTGGTCGCGGTGCGATGACCAACCACTGGGTCGACATCAAGAACGCCAACCTTATTGTGGTGATGGGCGGTAACGCCGCTGAAGCGCACCCTGTCGGGTTCCGCTGGGCGATGGAAGCCAAAATCCACAACGGCGCGAAGCTGATTGTGATCGATCCCCGCTTTACGCGTACAGCGTCAGTGGCGGATTTCTACACCCCTATTCGTTCAGGTACTGACATCACTTTCCTGTCAGGCGTATTGCTGTACCTGATGACCAACGAAAAATATAACCGCGAGTACACCGAAGCCTATACCAACGCCAGCCTGATCGTGCGTGAGGATTACCACTTCGAAGATGGCCTGTTCAGCGGTTATGACGCAGAAAAACGCAGGTACGACAAAACCAGCTGGAACTACGAGCTGGACGAAAACGGCTTTGCGAAGCGCGACACCACCCTGCAACACCCGCGCTGCGTGTGGAACCTGCTGAAAGAGCACGTGTCCCGCTATACGCCAGAGGTTGTCGAAAACATCTGTGGGACGCCGAAGGCGGACTTCCTGAAGGTGTGCGAGCTTATCGCCGAAACCAGCGCCAAAGATAAGACCGCGTCGTTCCTGTATGCACTCGGCTGGACGCAGCACTCCATCGGCGCGCAGAACATCCGCACCATGGCGATGGTTCAGTTGCTGCTCGGCAACATGGGGATGGCAGGCGGCGGCGTTAACGCCCTGCGCGGTCACTCCAACATTCAGGGTCTGACCGACCTTGGCCTGTTGTCTCAGAGCCTGACGGGTTACATGAACCTGCCGAGCGAGAAACAGACCGACCTGCAAACCTATCTGACGGCCAGCACGCCAAAACCGCTGCTCGAAGGCCAGGTAAACTACTGGGGCAACTATCCGAAGTTCTTCGTCTCGCTGATGAAAGCTTTCTACGGCGACAAGGCGACGGCGGAAAACAGCTGGGGCTTTGACTGGCTGCCGAAGTGGGACAAAGGGTACGACGTCCTCCAGTACTTCGAAATGATGCACCAGGGCCAGGTCAACGGCTATATCTGCCAGGGCTTTAACCCGGTGGCGTCGTTCCCGAACAAGAACAAGGTTGTCGAGTCTCTGTCGAAACTGAAGTATCTGGTGACGATTGACCCGCTCAATACCGAAACCTCGACGTTCTGGCAGAACCACGGTGAGTCGAACGATGTCGACCCGTCGAAGATTCAGACCGAAGTATTCCGTCTGCCGTCCACCTGCTTCGCGGAAGAGAACGGCTCTATCGTCAACTCTGGCCGCTGGTTGCAGTGGCACTGGAAAGGTGCGGACGCCCCGGGCATCGCCCTGAACGACGGCGAGATCCTGGCCGGTATCTTCTTACGCCTGCGTAAAATGTACGCGGCTGAAGGCGGCGCAACGCCTGAGCCGGTGCTGAACATGACCTGGAACTATTCGACGCCGGAAAACCCTGCGCCGGAAGAAGTGGCCATGGAGAGCAACGGTAAGGCGCTGGCGGACGTTATCGACCCGGCGACCGGCACCGTGCTGGCGAAGAAAGGCGATCAGCTCAGCACCTTCGCACACCTGCGTGACGACGGTACGACGTCAAGCGGCTGCTGGATCTTTGCCGGTAGCTGGACGCCGAAAGGCAACCAGATGGCCAACCGCGATAACGCCGACCCGTCGGGCCTCGGTAATACGCTGGGCTGGGCATGGGCATGGCCGCTTAACCGCCGCATCCTCTATAACCGTGCCTCTGCTGACCCGCAGGGCAACCCGTGGGATCCGAAGCGTCAGCTACTCAAGTGGGACGGCGCGAAATGGGGCGGTGTGGATATTCCGGACTACAGCACTGCCGCACCAGGCAGCGATGTCGGGCCGTTTATCATGCAGCCTGAAGGGATGGGGCGCCTGTTTGCTATCGATAAGATGGCGGAAGGTCCGTTCCCGGAACACTATGAGCCGTTTGAGACGCCGCTGGGTACTAACCCGCTGCACCCGAACGTGGTCTCTAACCCGGCAGCCCGTATCTTCAAGGGCGATTTTGAAGCGCTGGGTAAAAAGGACAAGTTCCCGTATGTCGGCACCACTTACCGTCTGACTGAGCACTTCCACTACTGGACCAAGCACGCGCTGCTGAATGCCATCGCGCAGCCGGAACAGTTTGTGGAGATCGGCGAGAAGCTGGCGAACAAACTCGGCATCGCCCATGGCGATACCGTGAAGGTCTCCTCTAACCGCGGCTACATCAAAGCCAAGGCGGTGGTGACCAAGCGTATTCGCACGCTGAACGTTCATGGTCAGCAGGTGGATACCATCGGCATCCCAATTCACTGGGGTTATGAGGGCGTGGCGAAGAAAGGGTTCATTGCGAATACCCTGACGCCGTTCGTCGGTGATGCGAACACGCAGACGCCGGAGTTTAAGGCCTTCCTCGTGAACGTGGAAAAGGTGTAACGGAGACGACTTATGGCTTATCAATCTCAAGACATTATCCGTCGTTCCGCGACTAACGGTTTCACGCCCGCGCCTCAGGCGCGGGACCACCAGCAGGAAGTGGCGAAGCTTATCGACGTGACCACCTGTATCGGCTGTAAAGCCTGTCAGGTGGCTTGTTCAGAGTGGAACGACATCCGTGACGAAGTGGGTCACAACGTCGGGGTGTACGACAACCCGGCGGACCTGACCGCCAAGTCCTGGACGGTAATGCGTTTCTCGGAAGTGGAACAGAACGACAAACTGGAATGGCTTATCCGCAAAGACGGCTGTATGCACTGTGCGGATCCGGGCTGCCTGAAGGCGTGTCCGTCAGAAGGGGCTATCATTCAGTATGCCAACGGCATCGTCGACTTCCAGTCTGAGCAGTGTATTGGCTGCGGCTACTGCATCGCGGGCTGTCCGTTCGACGTGCCGCGCATGAACCCGGAAGACAACCGCGTCTACAAATGTACGCTGTGCGTTGACCGCGTAAATGTCGGTCAGGAGCCAGCCTGCGTGAAGACCTGCCCAACCGGCGCTATCCACTTTGGCTCTAAAGAGGATATGAAAACGCTGGCGGCAGAGCGCGTGGGCGAGCTGAAAACCCGTGGTTACGATAACGCGGGCCTGTACGATCCGGCCGGGGTTGGCGGTACGCACGTGATGTACGTGCTGCACCACGCCGACAAGCCGAATCTGTACCATGGCCTGCCGGAGAACCCGGAAATCAGCGCCACCGTGAAGTTCTGGAAAGGTATCTGGAAACCGCTGGCCGCGGTCGGTTTTGCGGCCACCTTTGCAGCGAGCATCTTCCACTACGTCGGCGTTGGTCCGAACCGCGCGGAAGAGGAAGACGATAACCTGCATGAAGAGAAAGACGAGGTGCGCAAATGAGAAAACGTGACACCATCGTGCGCTACACCGCGCCGGAACGCATCAACCACTGGGTCACCGCCTTCTGCTTCATGCTGGCGGCGATAAGCGGGCTGGGGTTCTTCTTCCCCTCCTTCAACTGGCTGATGCAGATACTGGGCACGCCGCAGCTGGCGCGCATCCTGCACCCGTTCGTGGGTGTGGTGATGTTTGCCTCGTTTATCATCATGTTTTTCCGCTACTGGCACCATAACCTAATCAATCGGGATGATATCTTTTGGGCGAAGAATATTCGTAAGATCGTCGTCAACGAGGAAGTGGGTGATACCGGGCGTTATAACTTCGGCCAGAAATGCGTATTCTGGGCGGCGATTATCTTCCTGGTCCTGTTGCTGGTGAGCGGCGTGATCATCTGGCGTCCGTACTTTGCGCCTGCTTTCTCAATCCCGGTGATCCGATTTGCGCTGATGCTGCATTCATTTGCCGCAGTGGCGTTAATTGTGGTTATCATGGTGCATATCTACGCCGCCCTTTGGGTGAAAGGCACCATTACCGCGATGGTGGAAGGATGGGTAACCAGTACATGGGCGAAGAAACATCACCCGCGCTGGTACCGTGAAGTCCGCCAGAAACAGGAAAAGTCATCTGAATGAGTATTCGCATAATCCCGCAAGATGAGCTGGGGTCGAGCGAGAAACGCAGGGCGGATTATATTCCGCCGTTGTTGTTCCCCAGACTCAAGAACCTCTACAACCGCCGCGCAGAGCGTCTGCGCGAGCTGGCAGAGAACAACCCGCTGGGCGATTTTCTGCGTTTTGCCGCGCTGGTCGCCCATGCGCAGGAAGTGGTGCTATACGACCACCCGCTGCAAATGGATCTGACCGCACGCATCAAAGAAGCCAACGCGCAGGGCAAGCCGCCGCTGGACATTCACGTTCTGCCGCGCGACAAGCACTGGCATAAGCTGCTGCATTCGCTGATTGCCGAGCTGAAGCCCGAAATGAGCGGCACGGCGCTGGCGGTCATTGAGAACCTGGAAAAAGCCTCAGAGCAAGAGCTGGAAGAGATGGCGAGCGCGCTGTTTGCCTCCGACTTCTCGCTGGTGAGCAGCGATAAAGCGCCGTTCATCTGGGCTGCGCTGTCGCTCTACTGGGCGCAAATGGCGAGCCTGATCCCGGGTAAAGCCCGCGCTGAATATGGCGAAGCGCGCCAGTTTTGCCCGGTGTGCGGCTCAATGCCGGTCTCCAGCATGGTACAGATTGGTACGACGCAGGGGCTGCGCTACTTGCACTGCAACCTGTGTGAAACCGAGTGGCACGTGGTGCGCATCAAGTGCAGCAACTGCGAACAGACCCGCGATCTGAACTATTGGTCGCTGGAAAACGAAGACGCGGCGGTGAAAGCCGAAAGCTGCGGCGACTGCGGGACCTACCTGAAGATTCTGTATCAGGAAAAAGACCCGAAAGTCGAAGCGGTAGCCGACGATCTCGCCTCGCTGATCCTGGACGCGAAGATGGAGCAGGAAGGCTTTGCCCGTAGCTCGATCAACCCGTTCCTGTTCCCGGGGGAAGGGGAGTAATCTCCTGTGAGAATGCCGGGCGGCGCACGCTTGCCCGGCCTACAGGTGGTAAGGTGAAACGACCCCAGCAATACCCGAAAAGTCTTTCGTATTGCGCGAAATTAACGGACAGCTTCTGCTCTGAGCAGTAGCCAGAATAATGGCGTCAGGAAGCTTCATCCCGTGCTGTTCGCGAAGTAATACGCTTCTTTCAGCAATTTCCCTTGTTATATCAATAATTTCAAAGGCCCCCATCACGGCTGCCGTTTTTGCTTCTTGACCGTGCCTGCGAGCGCCCACCATTACTTCCATCCATGTGATGAGGCTAATGGCACGATGCGAAGCTGTGCGATCGATCGCATCCGCAGCCTCAACGTGGTTATTAAAAAGATCGATGAGGATATTGGTGTCAAACACAGCCATGTGCTCCATCATTACCACTCCTCACGCAGCTTGCGTTCGTACTCGAGCCCATCTTCCTGCTGATTTCCCCACAGGCCAAGCGCTTCGCGGATAACCGATGAATTCTGCTGGTCGAGATACAGTTCTATGGCTTCCCGCAGCAGTTCGGCGCGCGGCCGGTTGCGCAACTGCTTCAGGTTATCCAGTCGTTGAATCACGTCATCAGACAAATCGATCAGTATTCTGCCCATAGTAAGGTCCGCCAAAAGACTCATATATCACCTTAGTATATCATCCACGGTTAATTTTCAGGCAATATATCCATAATTAAGACATGGTTAAAGAACATTGTTAAGGCAGTCACCGATTTTGCGAGCCGCTTTCCAGGACATTTATATCTTCAAATTCCTCTGTTTTCATCTTTCGTAAACCAGGCTATAAAGCTGTATATAAATACAGCATGAGGACGTAACCATGGCGCTGGAAAAGGGAATTGATAAGCTTGTACAAGATTTTATTGCAGCAGGGCGGCCTTCCTCGCGAAAGCAGAATATAGATGAACGGAGAGCCGGGTATGTTGCCAGCACAGCTCTGGCCGGGGAGACAGAAACTCGTGTCCAGGTTGAAACGCTTGTTCTTGAGGAGATGACCTTTCGGCTATTTTCGCCTGTCAATGCCCCTGAAACGTTACCTTGTGCCCTCTACTATCATGGCGGTTGTTTTGTCAGCGGTGGGTTTGAAACCCATGATAATCAGCTTCGCCAACTGGCGTTTTACGGTAACTGTCGGGTCATTGCGGTTCAGTACAGACTCGCACCCGAGCATACCTTCCCCGCTGCGCATGACGATGCAGAGAGAGCGGCAGATCTTGTCTGGCAAAATGCAGAACAATTAGGTGTGGATAAAAACCGGATTACACTTTGTGGAGACAGTGCGGGAGGGCATCTTGCGCTGGTAACGTCATTGCGGCTTAAGGCCAAAGGTCTCTGGGATCCCGCACAGCTCATTCTTATCTACCCCATGCTCGACGCTACGGCCAGTTTTGAAAGCTATACCCTCAATGGCATGGACTACGTAATTACTCGCGATACCCTTTTGAGCGGCTATGAAATGTATCTGGATAAAGCTGACCGTCAGCATCCTGAAGTCAGCCCACTGTGGCGCAACGACTTTAGCGGTCTGCCGAAGGTCCATATTGTTACCGCTGAGTATGATCCGTTACGAGACGAAGGCGAGGCGCTTTATCAGCGCCTCACGGAGCAAGGCGTGAAGTGTACCGCTCAACGATGGCGGGGTGTAATTCACGGCTTCTTCCAGTTGGGTGGAATTAGCCAGTCAGCGCGAGACGTTATGCGAGATATTGCCTGGCGCATTAACCATGCAGGGCGAGAGTGAGAAGGATACTACTCCTCCTCGTTCCCGCCCTCTTCATACGCGCCATACGGCTTCGCAGGCAGAACGATATAGGTGCCTTCAAACACCGCGCCCGGCGTTTCATCGCCGAACAGCTCAACCTGCATTTGTACGCGTGCTTTACGCCCACGCGCCAGACGGTCGAGATCGCCGCCCAGTGCGCCCAGGTCAGCTACCGCGCTCGGCTTGCCGCTGATCGGCGCGCTGTAGCGGATATGGGCATCGGCCAGAATAATGGTGCCGCCGAGATGACGTTCGCGCAGCATCAGCCAGATCAGTCCCCAGCCGGTGAGCGTGGCGAGTGAAAACAGGCTACCGGCAAACAGGGTATGGTGTGGGTTCTGGTTGCCGGTTTCCGGCATGGTGGTAATAAATTTTTGCCCGGTATATTGCTGAATACGCACGCCCATTTTTTCACTGAGCGGAATGTGCTGATACCACGCCTGCTGGAGCTGCCCGCACCAGTCGGCACGATGGAGAATATCGTCCAGGGTGGCGATGGGTTTGATCATCAAAAAGTGACGAATCGGCGTAGTTTGCGGGGCGGTGATTTCCCCCTGATTCACGAAACCAAGCTTGGCAAAGAACTCAACGGCATCTTCACGGGCGCTACAGGTGACGCGCTTGACCCCTTCCTGACGGGCGACGGATTCCAGCGTCATTGCCATCAGCGTTCCGAGGCCTTTGTCCTGCACGGAGGGGTGAACGGCCATAAAGCGGATTGAAGCTTCGTTGTCGGCATTGATATACAAACGCCCCACGGCAACCAGATTGCCCTCTTCATCAACCACCATCTGGTGGTGCGCCATCGCGTCCCAGGCGTCGCGTTCAGACCCTTTAGGTTGATGCAGTGGCTTGCGCAGCATTTCCCAGCGGAAATGGTAATAAACCTCTAACTCTTCTTCCGTTTGCGGTACTCGAAGGTGATACATAGCTGTACTCTCTCTTGTTACCCGCGGCCAGGCCGCCAGTTGGCTCATACCTGGAGCCAGAATGTGACGGGGCCATCGTTCACCAGCGAAACCTGCATATCCGCAGCGAATCGTCCGGTTTGTGTATTCATGTCCTGTTGGCGACAGCGCTCAACAAAGTACTCGTAAAGGGCTTCTGCGCGATCCGGTGCCGCGCCCTTCGAAAAACTCGGCCGCATGCCGCGTTCGGTATCCGCAGCCAGCGTAAACTGGGACACCACCAGCACGCTGCCGCCCGCCTGCTGAACGTTCAGGTTCATCTTGCCTTCCGCATCGCTGAAAATGCGGTAGCCCAGCACGCGCTCACACAAGCGGTTGGCTTTTTGTTCGTCGTCATCCTTTTCGACACCCAGGAGCACCAAAAGTCCTGGGCCGATTTCACCCGTCACCTCATCCGCCACGGTGACGCTGGCACGGATTACGCGCTGAATCAATGCAATCATGGTTGGTCTGCTTCTTGTTGTTTTTCAGCTTCTGCTGCTTTTTTAAGTTCGCGGTAGACCCCGAGAGTGACAGTTATTTCGGCGCCAAGCAAGACGATGCACCACGTCCAGTAGACCCAGACAAACAAAATGGGGATCACCGCCAGTACGCCGTAAATCAGCTGATAAGAGGGGAACATGGTGATATAAAGCGCGAATCCTTTCTTGCCCAACTCAAAGAGCAACGCCGCGACCAGCGCACCCACCACGGCATCCCGGTTGGGTACACGCGTAGTTGGCACCACGCTATAAAGCAGCCAGAACGAAAGCCACGATAAAATCAGCGGGAAGATGCGCAGCACGTTATCGATAACGCTGTTTAAATCGCTCGCCCAGCGCAGCGAAAGAAGGTAGGAGCTGATCGCCAGGCTCGCCCCCGCCAGCAAGGGGCCGAGGGTTAAAATCATCCAGTAGACGGCAAAGGAATAGACCTTTGGGCGGACTTTTTTGCTCCGCCAGATAGTGTTGAGCGCACTGTCGATGGAGTACATCAGCAGCAGCGCGGTAACAATAAGCCCACACGCCCCCACCGCCGTCATCTTGCTGGAGTTAGCGACAAACTGTTCAATGTAGTTCTGGATCACATCGCCGGTGGCAGGAATAAAGTTTGCGAAAACAAAATGGCGAAGCTGCATGCTCACATCGGCAAACATCGGAAACGCCGAAAAAAGCGCAAAAATCACCGCCACCAGCGGAACCAGCGAGAGCAAGGACACGTAAGCGAGATTGCCCGCCAGCGTGGTCATGTTGTCCTCATCAATGCGATGCCAGAGGAGTTTCAGCCACGCCCTCAGCGGGCGCGTGTGGTGATTGGCTTTTTGATGAACGGTTTTTAGCATAACTGCTTCGCAAAGTAGTTCGGTATCGTCTCTTTTCCGGTCACCAGAATGGAGGTGATACCTAACTGATTAGCCCCTTCTATATTATCGGCGTTGTCGTCAAAAAAGACCGCATCCGCTGCCGTGAATCCTTCTTCCTGCAATACCGCCTGATAGATGCGCGCCTCAGGTTTACGCATCCCCATCTCCTGGGAGAGATACACTTTATCTGCCGCCGCGTGAATTTCAGGGTATTCATCCGGCCAGAAGGTGGTATGCAGGCGGTTGGTATTAGACAGCACGACAACGCGATGCCCCTGCTCGCGCAGCTTGTGCATGATGTCGATCACTTCGGGGCGGATCGCGACAAATATAGCCTGCCAACCGTGGGAAAATTGCTCGTAGCTTAACGAGAGACCCATTTCCTGACAGAAACGCTCTGCGAACGCTTCGTCGCTGATCTCACCGCGCTCGTGCAAATGGAAAGTCTCACCCATCGCGAAATTCTGCTTTAACGTCGCCAGCGGAACACGGCTAAAATCGCTCCATGCGCCCAGCACCCGGTTAAAATCGATATCGACGATAACATTTCCTAAGTCAAAGATATAAAGCATGTTTATCTCCTTTCGCCGTGGAAAAGTAACTGTAGCGGGAAAGAGAAAGTTTAGCTATGCGCCAGATTCAGCTTAGAGAAAGGAAAGGCCCGCATCGCAATATCGGGCCATAAGACGATCAGCCAGCCTGCTGCTCTTCTCCGGAATTCACTTCGACAACCTCAACCTTGCTGGATTTTAGGTGACTTTGCAGCGCCGGGCCGGGCAGCTCATCGGTGAACAGTGCCGTCGCCTGCGCCACGTTGCCAATTTCAACCGCCGCGGAGGCGTGGTATTTCGTATGATCGGCCGCCAGTAAAATGTGGCGGGAGTGGGCAATCATGGTTTTCACCACGCTGGCTTCGTTAACGTCAAATTCCATCATCGCGCCGTCGTGCTCTATCGCCCCCACGCTGGTCACGAGGTAGTCCGCCCGGAAGCCAGACACAAACGCCGTTGCCGCAGGCCCGATAATGCCGCCGTTATGCGGGCGCAGCGTACCGCCAGGTACCATCACCTCAAAACGCGGGTTCTTATAAAGAATGTGCGCCACCCGCAGGCTGTTGGTGATGATGCGCAGATGATTATGATTAAGCAGTGCCCGGGCAACGTGCTCCACGGTCGTCCCGATAGTGATAAAGATGGTCGAGCCATCCGGGATATAGTCCGCAATCGCTTCGGCAATCGCCCGTTTCTCTTCGGTCAGCGAAACTTCACGCTGTTCGAACGCCGTATTGACCACGCTGGATGCCCTGCCCGCACCGCCGTGATGACGGGTGATCAGCCCCTGCTCGCTGAGCTTACGGATATCCCGGCGCACGGTTTGCGTCGACACATCCAGCAGCTGCGCCAGTTCATCAATGTTCATATAGCCGCGATCGGCAATCAGCGTCAGCAGCTGATCGTGACGCGGGTTGCCGGTCAGTTCGGTAAGGCTCATGGGCTGTCCTCTGAAAACCATCACGCCCCGCATTTTATACAAAAAGTGACAAAAAAGAGCGGGTTTGATCACAGTCGGGTATACCCGCGCGCCCGCCGGGCTTTGTGCATTTCAGTGCTGCGACGGCGCTGGCAAAACGCACGGCGTCTGCGGCGGGCAATTTCTGCCCCAGGCTGACCGCCAGCGCACCGTGGAACACGTCGCCCGCGCCGGTGGTATCAATGACGTTCACTTCAAAACCAGGCTGATGACATAGCGCGCCGTTTTCCAGCCAGAAACAGCCGTCTCGCCCCTGCGTGACATACACATGTCCATTTGTGAGCATTTGTGCTTTTTTTAATGCGTCTTCTGTTTCATCCAACTGCGTTAAACGCCGCAGCCCAGGCGCAGAGAAGGCCGCGTGATCGCTTAAGGCGATCAGCTCCGCGATATCCTGCGGGGTAACATCCGCATCCAGCAACGTCGGAACGCCCTGCTGACGGGCCAGGGTAAATGCCTGTTTTGCCCCGTCATGCCAGCGCACGTCGGCTAAGACAATGTCCCACTGAGAGAAGTCGATTTCATGCAGCCAGCCTGCCTCGGCGGGCAGATCGGGGCTGGGGTAGTTAGCAATCACTCTTTCCCCACCTGCGTCCACCAGCACTGCCGATTGCGACGATCGGGCCCCCTTAACTACGCGCGTATAGCGGGTGTTCACCCCCAGGGATTCCAGCTCCGCAAGCAACCGTCTGCCGGTATCGTCGTCCCCCACCCGACCAATAAAATCCACTTCCGCGCCCAGTTTCGCGGCTGCCACTGCCGCCGTTGCCGCCGGGCCGCCGCCCACTTCCGTGTAGTCTTTTGCGACATATTTCCCACCTTCTTTTGGTAAATCATCGAGATACCAGATGCGATCCAGCACGGTAATGCCGACACAAACGATGCGAGTCATGGTGATTCCTTCTGCGATTTCTGATGCCTTCATTTTAATTTCACCAAATGTTTAAAAAGTGACCCGTGTCAATTTTTTGACTATAAATTACAAATACGATCAAAAACAGACACCACAAACGCGCAAAAATTGACACGATGTGACAGGAGAGAGGCATGTCAGCAATCGCATTTATCGGCTTAGGACAGATGGGCGCACCCATGGCGAAGAATCTGTTGAAACAGGGCCACCAGCTTAACGTTTTTGATGTGAACCCGCAGGCGGTTCAGGCGCTGGTAGAGAGCGGCGCCCGGGCGGCGGCAACGCCCGCACAGGCAGCAACGGATGCCGAATTCGTGATCACTATGCTGCCAAACGGCGACCTGGTGCGCAGCGTGCTGTTCGGCGAGCACGGCGTGTGCGAAGGATTATCCCGCGACGCGCTGGTCATTGATATGTCCACCATTCACCCGCTGCAAACCGACGCGCTGATCCGCGACATGGCAGAGCAAGGCTTCAGCCTGATGGACGTGCCCGTCGGGCGCACCTCTGATCATGCCATCGCCGGTACGCTACTCCTGCTGGCAGGCGGCACGGCAGAGCAGGTTGAGCGCGCCACCCCCGTCTTAATGGCGATGGGTAATGAACTGATTAACGCCGGCGGGCCGGGAATGGGCATCCGCGTGAAGCTCATCAATAACTACATGAGCATCGCCCTGAACGCCCTTTCCGCCGAGGCCGCCGTACTGTGCGAAGCGCTTGGCCTCTCCTTTGACGTGGCGCTCAAGGTGATGAGCGGCACACCTGCGGGCAAAGGCCACTTCACCACGTCATGGCCGAACAAGGTGCTGAAAGGGGATCTTTCACCCGCCTTCATGATCGACCTTGCGCATAAGGATCTGGGGATCGCCCTCGACGTGGCCAACCAGCTGCATGTCCCAATGCCGCTGGGCGCGGCTTCACGCGAAGTTTACAACCAGGCACGCGCCGCCGGGCGCGGGCGCGAAGACTGGACAGCCATTCTTGAACAGGTTCGCGCATCTGCCGGGCTGAAAAAATCACACTGATACGAAAGGACTGAGGAATGACGATGTACACCCTGAAAGATATCACCCGACCTTCCGGCGGTTTTGCGATGCTGGCCGTGGATCAGCGCGAAGCGATGCGCCTGATGTTTGCGGCGGCAGGCGCGCCGGTACCGGTAACCGACCAGCACCTGACGGATTTTAAAGTCAACGCGGCAAAAATTCTGTCGCCGTACGCCTCTGCCATTCTCGTCGACCAGCAGTTCTGCTATCGCCAGATTGTCGAGCAGCGGGCCGTGGCCAAAAGCTGCGCGATGATTGTGGCAGCCGACGAGTTTATTCCGGGGAACGGTATTCCGGTCGACAGCGTGGTGATCGACAAGAGCATTGACGCGCAGGCGGTCAAACGCGACGGCGGCAAGGCGCTGAAGCTGCTGGTGCTGTGGCGCAGCGATGAAGATCCGCAGCAGCGCCTGGAGATGGTGAAAGCGTTCAATACGCTGTGCCACGATAACGGTCTGTTGAGCATTATCGAGCCGGTTGTGCGTCCACCGCGCCGCGGCGCCGCGTTTGACCGCGAGCAGGCGATTATCGATGCGGCCAAAGAGCTGGGCGACAGCGGTGCCGACCTCTACAAAGTGGAAATGCCGCTGTTTGGTAAGGGCACGCAGCAGGAGCTGCTGGCGGCCTCGCAGAAGCTGCACGAGAACATCGCCATGCCGTGGGTGATCCTCTCCTCCGGCGTGGACGATAAGTTATTCCCGCGCGCGGTGAGCGTGGCGATGCAGGCGGGGGCATCGGGCTTTTTAGCCGGTCGCGCCGTCTGGTCCTCTGTGATTGGCCTGCCGGACACCGAGCTGATGCTGCGTGATATTTCCGTACCAAAACTTCAGCGTCTGGGTGAGATCGTCGACGAAATGATGGCTCGCCGTTAAGAAAGGATCCGAACATGAAATGGTTTAATACCCTGAGCCATAACCGCTGGCTCGAACAAGAGACCGACCGCATTCTCGATTTCGGTAAAAACGCCGCCGTACCGACCGGCTTTGGCTGGCTGGGCAATAACGGGCAGGTGCGTAGCGATATGGGCACCCATCTGTGGATCACAGCCCGCATGCTGCACGTGTACGCGGTGGCGGCGAACATGGGCCGTCCTGGTGCGTACGCCCTGGTTGAGCACGGCATTAATGCCCTGAACGGTCCGCTGCGCGACAAGCAGCACGGTGGCTGGTACGCCTGCGTAAACGATGAAGGCGTAATTGATGCCTCCAAGCAGGGCTATCAGCATTTCTTCGTCCTGCTGGGCGCGGCGAGCGCCGTCACCACCGGCCATCCGCAGGCACGCAAGTTGCTGGACGACGCCATCGAGGTGATTGAGCGTTACTTCTGGAGCGAACAGGAGCAGATGTGCCTGGAGTCCTGGGATGAAGCGTTCAGCAAAACGGAAGATTACCGCGGCGGTAACGCCAACATGCACGCCGTGGAAGCCTTCCTGATCGTTTATGACGTGACCCACGACCGTAAATGGCTCGACCGCGCCCTGCGCATCGCCTCGGTGATTATTCACGACGTGGCGCGCAAAGGGGAGTACCGCGTTAACGAGCATTTCGACACCAACTGGAACCCGATCCGCGACTACAACATCGATAACCCCGCCCACCGCTTCCGCGCCTACGGCGGCACGCCGGGGCACTGGATTGAGTGGGGTCGCCTGATGCTGCACCTGCGCGCCGCGCTGGAAGCCCGCTTTGAAACCCCGCCGGAATGGCTGCTGGAAGATGCGAAAGGCCTGTTCCACGCCACTATCCGCGACGCCTGGGCACCCGACGGGGCCGATGGCTTTGTCTACTCCGTGGGCTGGGACGGTAAACCTATCGTCCGCGAACGCGTGCGCTGGCCAATCGTCGAAGCGATGGGTACGGCTTACGCGCTCTACACCGTCACCGGTGAGGCGCAGTACGAAGCCTGGTATCAGAAGTGGTGGGATTACTGCATCAAGTACCTGATGGATTACGAAAACGGTTCATGGTGGCAGGAGCTGGACACCAATAACGAAGTGACCACCAAAGTCTGGGACGGCAAGCAGGATATTTACCATCTGCTGCACTGCCTGGTGATCCCCCGCCTGCCGCTGGCGCCGGGCTTAGCGCCTGCCGTAGCCGCCGGATTACTGGATAGCCTGGCCAAATAATAAAGACGGAGTTTTTATGCGTACCCTACACAATATTGACCTGAAAAATAACGAAAGTGGTTTTACCCTGCGCTGGCAGGACCGTCTGATTTTATCCCACTCTGCGGATGCCCCTTGCCTGTGGATCGGCGCAGGTGAGGCGGATATCGAGATGTTTCGCGGCAACTTCAGCATCAAAGACAAGCTCAACGAAAAGATTGCCCTGACGAACGCGACCGTTACGCAGCAAAGCACGGGCTGGGCAATCCGCTTTACCCGCGGCGACGCGGTGAGCGCGACACTGCTGGTGGGCGTAGATGCTGAAGGCCGTCTGGAGCTGAAGCTGAAAAATGACGCCGCCAGCCATAACCGCATCTGGCTGCGGCTGGCAGCTCAGCCTGACGATCATATTTACGGCTGCGGCGAGCAGTTCTCGTATTTCGATCTGCGCGGCAAGCCGCTTCCGCTGTGGACCAGCGAGCAGGGCGTGGGCCGCAATAAGCAGACCTACGTCACCTGGCAGGCCGACTGCAAAGAGAACGCGGGCGGCGATTACTACTGGACCTTCTTCCCGCAGCCTACCTTCGTGAGCACCCAGAAGTACTACTGCCACGTGGATAACAGCTGTTATATGAACTTCGACTTCAGCGCGCCGGACTTCCACGAGCTGGCGTTCTGGGAAGATAACGCCACGCTGCGCTTCGAATGCGCAGAAACCTACGTCGATCTGCTGGAAAAACTGACCGGCCTGCTGGGGCGTCAGCCTGAACTGCCGGACTGGGTTTACGACGGCGTGACGCTGGGTATTCAGGGTGGCACCGAGGTGTGTCAGCAGAAGCTCGACGCCATGCGCGAGGGCGGCGTGAAGGTGAACGGCATCTGGGCGCAGGACTGGTCCGGCATCCGCATGACCTCCTTCGGCAAACGCGTGATGTGGAACTGGAAGTGGAACAGCGCGCTCTATCCGCAGCTTGATGAGCGGATTGCGCAGTGGAAACAGGAAGGCGTGCAGTTCCTCTCCTATATCAACCCGTACGTCGCCAGCGATAAAGATCTCTGCGAAGAGGCGGCGAAACGCGGCTATCTGACCAAAAACGCCAACGGCGAGGATTACCACGTTGAGTTCGGCGAGTTCTACGCGGGCGTTATCGACCTGACCAACCCGGCAGCCTACGACTGGTACAAAGAGGTCATCAAAAAGAACCTGATCGAACTGGGCTGCGGCGGCTGGATGGCCGATTTCGGGGAATATCTGCCGACCGATACCTTCCTGCACAACGGCGTTAGCGCGGAGATCATGCATAACGCCTGGCCTGCCCTGTGGGCGAAATGTAACTACGAAGCACTGGAGGAGACCGGCAAGCTCGGGGAGATCCTGTTCTTCATGCGCGCGGGCTACACCGGCAGCCAGAAGCACTCGGTGATGATGTGGGCGGGGGATCAGAACGTCGACTGGAGCCTGGACGACGGTCTGGCGTCCGTCGTACCGGCGGCGCTGTCTCTGGCGATGACCGGGCACGGGCTGCACCACAGCGACATTGGCGGCTATACGACGCTGTTCGAGATGAAGCGCAGCAAAGAGCTGCTGCTGCGCTGGTGCGATTTCAGCGCCTTTACGCCGATGATGCGTACCCACGAGGGCAATCGCCCTGGCGACAACTGGCAGTTCGACGGCGACGCCGAAACCATCGCGCACTTCGCGCGCATGACCACCGTATTCACCACTCTGAAGCCGTACATCAAAGCTGCGGTTGCGCAGAACGCGAAAAGCGGCCTGCCGGTGATGCGTCCGCTGTTCCTGCACTACGAGGACGACGCGCGCGCCTACACGCTGAAATACCAGTACCTGTTTGGCCGCGATCTGCTGGTGGCCCCGGTTCATGAAGAGGGACGCCGCGACTGGTCGCTCTATCTGCCGCAGGACAGCTGGGTCAATGCGTGGACGGGGGAAACCTGCCAGGGCGGTGACGTGACCGTTGATGCCCCGCTCGGCAAACCGCCGGTCTTCTATCGCCAGCAAAGCGAATGGGCAGATCTGTTTAGCACCTTACGTCATATCTGATAAGGCTCGCCCGCGGGGAAACCTGCGGGCAGACGGAGAACAATAATGAGTCAACATACTTCTGACCCGGCAACCCTGCGCCTGCCGTTTAAAGAAAAACTCGCCTACGGGATGGGCGATCTCGGCTCTAACATCCTGCTGGATATCGGCACGCTGTATCTGCTGAAGTTCTACACCGACGTGCTGGGACTGCCCGGTACCTACGGGGGGATTATCTTCCTGATTGCGAAGTTTTTTACCGCCTTCACCGATATGGGCACCGGGATCATGCTCGACTCTCGGCGCAAGATTGGCCCGAAAGGGAAATTCCGCCCGTTCGTGCTGTATGCAGCCTTCCCTGTGACGCTGCTGGCGATTGCCAACTTCGTCGGCACACCGTTTGAGATGACCGGCAAAACGGTGATGGCAACGGTGCTGTTCATGCTGTACGGCCTGTTCTTCAGCATGATGAACTGCTCTTACGGCGCGATGGTGCCCGCCATTACCAAAAACCCGGACGAGCGAGCCTCGCTGGCGGCCTGGCGTCAGGGCGGCGCCACGCTCGGCCTGCTGCTCTGTACGGTGGGCTTTGTCCCGGTGATGAACCTCATTGAGGGCAATGACCAGCTTGGCTACATCTTTGCCGCCACCCTCTTCTCGCTGTTCGGGTTGTTCTTTATGTGGTGGTGCTATAAGGGCGTAACCGAGCGTTACGTTGAGACGCAACCTGCTAACCCGGCGCAGAAACCGGGGCTGTTGCAGTCGTTTCGCGCCATCGCCGGGAACCGTCCGCTGTTTATCCTGTGCATCGCTAACCTGTGCACGCTGGGTGCCTTTAACGTCAAACTCGCCATTCAGGTCTACTACACGCAGTACGTGCTGAACGACCCGATCCTGCTGTCGTACATGGGCTTCTTCAGCATGGGCTGTATTTTTATCGGCGTCTTTATGATGCCTGGCGCGGTGCGGCGCTTTGGTAAGAAAAAGGTCTATATCAGCGGGCTGGCAATTTGGGTGGCAGGCGATCTGCTTAACTACTTCTTCGGCGGCGGCTCGGTGAGCTTTGTGGCGTTCTCCTGTCTGGCGTTCTTCGGTTCCGCGTTCGTGAACAGCCTGAACTGGGCGCTGGTCTCCGATACCGTGGAGTACGGCGAGTGGCGCACCGGCGTACGCTCCGAGGGGACGGTCTATACCGGCTTTACCTTCTTCCGCAAGGTATCGCAGGCGCTGGCGGGCTTCTTCCCGGGGATCATGCTTACGCAGATTGGCTATGTGCCCAACGTGGTGCAATCCGCCGGCACGGTTGAAGGGCTGCGGCAGCTGATATTTATCTACCCGAGCCTGCTGGCGGTCATCACCATCGTGGCGATGGGCTGCTTCTACAACCTCAACGAGAAGATGTATGTGCGCATCGTGGAAGAAATTGAGCTGCGCAAACGTACGGCATAAATGACGTGATTGAGCGCCCTGCGGGGCGCTTTGAGGATCGACCATGACACACAATACTGATCCGTTAACCCTGAAATTGAGCCTGCGAGAGAAGTGCGCCTACGGGATGGGCGATTTTGGCTCGAACCTGATGCTGTGTATTGGCACGCTGTATCTGCTGAAGTTTTACACGGACGAGCTGGGCATGCCCGCGTTCTACGGCGGCATCATTTTTCTGGTCGCCAAGTTCTTTACCGCGTTTACCGACATGCTGACCGGGGTGCTGCTGGACTCCCGGCGTAATATCGGCGCGCGGGGGAAATTCCGGCCATTCATTCTCTACGCCTCCGTCCCGGTGGCGCTGGTGGCCACGGCGCAGTTTATGGCCAACGACTTTAGCCTGACAGTGAAAACGGCCCTCGCCACCGTGCTCTTCATGATGTTTGGCCTCTGCTACAGCCTGATGAACTGCGCCTACGGTGCAATGGTTCCGGCCATCACCAAAAACCCGAACGAGCGCGCGCAGCTTGCGGCGTGGCGTCAGGGCGGCGCAACGGTAGGACTGTTGCTCTGCACCGTCGGCTTTATGCCGATTCAGGCGCTGTTCGTCAGCCAGCCCTCACTCGGCTATCTGGTGGCCGCGCTGGTGTTCGTCACCGGGGGGCTGTTCTGCATGTGGTGGTGCTACAGCGGGGTGAAAGAGCGCTACGTCGAGCTTACGCCCGATCACCATAAGCCCGGCATTCTGAAATCATTCTGCGCAATTTTCCGCAATCCGCCGCTGCTGGTGCTGTGCATCGCCAACCTCTGTACCCTCGCCGCGTTTAACATCAAGCTGGCGATTCAGGTCTACTACACCCAGTACGTGCTGAACGATCTGCATCTCCTGTCGTGGATGGGCTTTTTCAGCATGGGCTGCATTCTGATTGGCGTGTTTCTGGTGCCCGGTGCGGTAAAGCGCTTTGGCAAGAAACCGGTCTATCTGGGCGGGCTGGCGCTGTGGGCGGTGGGCGACGTGCTGAATTTCTTCTGGGGGACCAGCTCCCTGCTGTTTGTGCTCTTTTCCTGCATGGCCTTCTTTGGCACGGCGTTTGTGAACAGCCTGAACTGGGCGCTGGTGCCGGATACGGTTGATTACGGCGAGTGGAAAACCGGGATTCGCGCCGAAGGGTCGGTGTATACCGGCTATACCTTCTCGCGCAAAATCTCCGCGGCGCTCGCCGGTTTTCTGCCCGGCATCATGCTGACCCAGATTGGCTACGTTCCCCATGCCGTGCAGAGCGCGGGCACGCTGCTGGGTTTGCGTCAGCTGATTTTCCTCTGGCCGTGCGGCCTGGCGATCGTTGCTGCCGTGACCATGGGGCTGTTTTATAAACTCAACGAAGCGCGCTTCGCCTTTATTATCGAGGAGATTGGAAAACGGAAAAAACAGACAGCAAATACCCCTGAGATAACCACCAACAATAAAGCGTCAGCAGTCACTTTATAACTATAAATCCGGCCAATATGTCCTTCCTGTTAATCAGGAGGGAGGCCTTTCTGTACCTGATACATGGACAAATTATGAATAGAATCATCACCGTACTGATCGTGTCGTCTGTGTCCTGCCCGGTTTTTGCCGGGGCCTATGTCGAAACGCGCGAAGCGTACAATACGGCCTCTGAGCTGCACGAGGTGATCCTGCGTGCGGGCTATAACTTCGATATGGGCGCGGGGCTGATGTTCACCAACGCTTATAACGTGGGGAAATGGGACGAACTGAAGCACAGCTATAACGAAATCGAGGGTTGGTATCCGCTCTTCAAACCGACCGACAAACTCACCTTCCAGCCCGGCGGCTTGATCAATGACAGCAGCGCAGGATCGGGTGGAGCACTCTATTTAGATACTAACTATAAATTTACGGACTGGTTCAATCTGACGTTCCGCTATCGCTATAACCATAACAATTACGATACGCCGGACTATAACGGGCAGATGGATAAAAACGACACGCACGAATTCGCCAACTACTGGAATTTCAAAGTGACGGATGCGTTTTTCTACACCTTTGAGCCGCATTTTTTCCAGCGGGTGAATGATTACCACAGCAAAAATGGCAAAGATCATCACTGGGAAATTACCAACAAGTTCAGCTATAAGATCGACAGAAACTGGCTGCCGTATCTTGAGCTACAGTGGCTGGACCGATGGAATGATTACAACCGCGAGCAGTACCGGATTCGGTTAGGGTTACGTTATTCCTTCTAATAAAAAAGCCGCTGATCGCTCAGCGGCTTTTCGTTGCCGGGTGGCGCTTGCGCTTTACCCGGCCTACGGCATAACCGAATTACTCTTCTTTCGCACCGCGCATAGCACGTTTACGATCGTTCTCGGTCAGGTGACGTTTACGGATACGAATTGACTGAGGCGTCACTTCTACCAGTTCGTCATCATCGATGAATTCCAGAGCCTGCTCCAGCGTCATCTTGATCGGTGGAACCAGAACCGTTGCTTCGTCAGTACCGGACGCACGCATGTTGGTCAGTTTCTTACCGGTCAGGCAGTTTACCGTCAGGTCGTTAGAACGGCTGTGAATACCGATGATCTGGCCTTCGTAAACTTCAGCACCGTGACCCAAGAACAGCTTACCGCGATCCTGCAGACCGAACAGCGCAAACGCAACCGCTTTACCCTGACCGTTGGAGATCAGTACGCCGTTGTTACGCTGGCCCACTTCGCCCGGACGGATGTCGTCATAGTGGCTGAAGGTGGAGTACAGCAGGCCAGTACCGGAGGTCATGGTCATGAACTCAGAACGGAAGCCGATCAGGCCACGGCTTGGGATCACGTAGTCGAGACGTACGCGGCCTTTGCCATCTGGATTCATGTTTTTCAGGTCGCCTTTACGCTCACCCAGTGCCTGCATGACAGAACCCTGGTGCTGCTCTTCAACGTCCAGCGTTACGTTTTCGAATGGCTCTTGTTTACGGCCATCGATTTCGCGGAAGATAACTTTCGGACGGGATACCGCCATCTCGAAACCTTCACGACGCATGTTCTCAATCAGAACAGACAGGTGCAGCTCACCACGACCGGAAACGCGGAATGCATCAGCGTCTTCGGTTTCTTCAACGCGCAGCGCAACGTTGTGCACCAGCTCTTTGTTCAGGCGGTCAAGGATCTGACGAGAGGTAACGAACTTACCTTCTTTACCACAGAACGGAGAGGTGTTGACGTTGAAGAACATGGATACGGTTGGTTCATCAACGGACAGGGCTGGCAGCGCTTCGACGTTCTGCGGATCGCAGATGGTGTCGGAGATGTTCAGTTCACCCAGACCGGTAATAGCGATGATGTCGCCCGCTTCAGCGATGTCGCTCTCGATACGCTCAAGACCCAGGTGAGTCAGAACTTTACCGACTTTACCGTTACGGGTTTTGCCTTCGCTATCGATGATAGTGACCTGCTGGTTAGGCTTCACTTTACCGCGCTTGATACGACCAATGCCGATTACGCCAACATAGTTGTTGTAGTCGAGCTGGGAGATCTGCATTTGCAGGGTGCCTTCCAGGTCAACGTTTGGCGCAGGAACGCGGTCAACAATCGTCTGGTACAGCGGAGTCATGTCTTCCGCCATGTCTTCGTGATCCAGACCGGCGATACCGTTCAGCGCAGACGCATAAACGATAGGGAAGTCCAGCTGTTCGTCAGTCGCGTCGAGGTTAACGAACAGGTCGAAGACCTGGTCAACAACCCAGTCAGGACGCGCGCCAGGACGGTCAACCTTGTTGATCACAACGATAGGTTTCAGGCCGTGGGCAAATGCTTTTTTGGTCACGAAGCGCGTTTGCGGCATAGGGCCATCAAATGCGTCAACCACCAGCAGCACGGAATCCACCATGGACATCACGCGCTCAACTTCACCACCGAAGTCGGCGTGCCCTGGGGTATCAACGATGTTGATACGGTAGTCATTCCATTTGATAGCGGTGTTTTTGGCGAGGATGGTAATCCCACGCTCTTTCTCCAAATCGTTGGAGTCCATCACACGCTCTTGAGTTTCGGCACGAGCATCAAACGTACCGGACTGCTGTAGCAGCTTGTCAACCAGGGTAGTTTTACCATGGTCGACGTGCGCGATGATGGCGATATTACGCAATTTTTCGATCACAACTTTGCCTCAGGCATTTAGAAATAGCGCGTTATTGTACACGGATTAATCGCACTACAAAACAGGATCACAAACATCCCCCGCAAACAAGTATTGCAGAGATGCTTTGTGATCGCTTTCACGGAGCGGTAAAAGGGCACTTTAACGTAAATTGCACCAATATGGTGCTCAATGTTCACACTGAAGCACTATAATGGTGCAACGAATCCAATGTGGTGCAGCCCTTCTGCACTATGGTGCGCATGATAACGCCTTTTTGGGGTGTTTTAAAAGTTGGCACAGATTTCGCTTTACAGAAATACAGTAAAAATATGGCAGCCCAGCCGATTTGAAGACCTCGTTACCACGACGACAATGACCAATCTGGAGAGTTAAGTATGTCCGCTGAACACGTTTTGACGATGCTGAACGAACATGAAGTGAAGTTTGTTGATCTGCGCTTCACCGATACCAAAGGTAAAGAACAGCACGTCACGATCCCTGCTCATCAGGTGAACGCCGAATTCTTTGAAGAAGGCAAAATGTTTGACGGCTCCTCCATTGGCGGCTGGAAAGGCATTAACGAATCCGACATGGTTCTGATGCCAGATGCAACCACTGCGCTCATTGACCCGTTCTACGAAGAACCTACGCTGATCATCCGCTGCGATATCCTGGAACCTGGCACGCTGCAAGGCTATGACCGTGACCCACGCTCCATCGCAAAACGCGCTGAAGAGTACCTGCGTTCTACCGGTATTGCAGACACCGTTCTGTTCGGGCCAGAGCCAGAGTTCTTCCTGTTCGACGACATCCGTTTTGGTGCTTCCATTTCTGGTTCCCACGTCGCTATCGATGACATCGAAGGCGCATGGAACTCTTCCACCAAGTACGAAGGTGGTAACAAAGGTCACCGTCCGGGCGTGAAAGGCGGTTACTTCCCGGTTCCTCCGGTCGATTCTTCACAGGACATCCGTTCTACCATGTGTCTGATCATGGAAGAGATGGGCCTGGTTGTTGAAGCGCACCACCACGAAGTGGCAACGGCTGGCCAGAACGAGATCGCCACCCGCTTCAACACCATGACCAAAAAAGCGGACGAGATTCAGATTTACAAATACGTTGTGCACAATGTTGCGCACCGTTTCGGTAAAACCGCGACCTTCATGCCAAAACCCATGTTTGGCGACAACGGTTCCGGCATGCACTGCCACATGTCCCTGTCCAGGAACGGCACTAACCTGTTCTCTGGCGACAAGTACGCGGGTCTGTCCGAGCAGGCGCTGCACTACATCGGTGGTGTTATCAAACACGCTAAAGCGATCAACGCCCTGGCGAACCCAACCACTAACTCCTACAAGCGTCTGGTCCCTGGCTACGAAGCACCAGTAATGCTGGCGTACTCTGCCCGTAACCGTTCTGCTTCTATCCGTATCCCGGTGGTTGCGTCTCCGAAAGCGCGTCGTATCGAAGTGCGCTTCCCGGACCCGGCGGCTAACCCATACCTGTGCTTCGCAGCACTGCTGATGGCCGGTCTGGACGGTATCAAGAACAAGATCCACCCGGGCGAAGCCATGGACAAAAACCTGTACGACCTGCCGCCAGAAGAAGCGAAAGAGATCCCACAGGTTGCCGGCTCTCTGGAAGAAGCCCTCCAGGCGCTGGACGCAGACCGCGAGTTCCTGACCGCTGGCGGCGTGTTCACCGATGAAGCTATCGACGCTTACATCGCGCTGCGTACCGAAGAAAACGACCGCGTTCGCATGACGCCGCACCCGGTTGAGTTCGAACTGTACTACAGCGTTTAATTGATTTGTTTTACCCGGCGCATACGCGTCGGGAGTCGTTGCCGTGGAAACTTTAGCCCATCTTCGGATGGGCTTTTTTCTCCACCAACAACCTGATCTCACGCGCTTTTTACCTCTAAAACGCTATACTGCACTAAAATAGTGCAACGACTCCAGGAGACTGCTGAATGGCAACTGGCACGCTGCCCGATGCTGGGCAGATCCTCAATTCTTTAATTAACAGTATTTTACTGGTCGACGACGAGCTGGCGGTGCATTACGCCAACCCGGCGGCGCAGCAGCTGCTCGCCCAAAGCGCCCGTAAACTGTTTGGCACGCCGCTGCCAGAACTGCTGAGCTATTTCTCGCTGAATATTGGCCTGATGCAGGAGAGTTTGCAGGCGGGTCAGGGCTTCACCGATAACGAAGTGACACTGGTGATTGACGGACGCTCGCATATTTTGTCCCTCACCGCACAGCGCCTGCCAGATGGCATGATTCTGCTGGAAATGGCGCCGATGGATAACCAGCGTCGTCTCAGCCAGGAGCAGCTTCAGCATGCGCAGCAGATTGCGGCGCGCGACCTGGTGCGCGGGCTGGCCCATGAGATCAAAAACCCGCTGGGCGGCTTACGCGGCGCGGCACAGCTTCTGACCAAAGCGCTGCCTGACCCTGCCCTGGCGGAGTATACCAACGTCATTATTGAGCAGGCGGACCGTCTGCGTAATCTGGTCGATCGCCTGCTCGGGCCGCAGCAGCCAGGGATGCACGTTTCAGAAAGCATTCACAAGGTCGCGGAGCGGGTGGTGAAACTCGTCTCGATGGAGCTGCCGGATAACGTCACGCTGGTGCGTGACTATGACCCAAGCCTGCCGGAGCTGGCGCACGATCCGGACCAGATTGAACAGGTGCTGTTGAACATTGTGCGTAACGCGTTGCAGGCGCTGGGCCCGGAGGGTGGCGAAATTATTCTGCGTACCCGCACCGCGTTCCAGCTGACGCTGCACGGCGTACGTTATCGTCTGGCAGCACGTGTTGATGTGGAAGATAACGGACCGGGGATCCCGCCGCATCTCCAGGACACCCTGTTCTACCCGATGGTCAGCGGTCGCGAAGGCGGCACCGGGCTGGGGTTATCCATAGCCCGAAATTTGATTGACCAACACTCCGGCAAAATTGAATTTACCAGTTGGCCGGGACATACCGAGTTTTCGGTTTTCCTGCCGATTAAAAAATAAAGGTGACGTTTATGCAACGAGGGATAGTCTGGGTAGTCGATGACGATAGCTCCATCCGTTGGGTGCTTGAACGCGCGCTCACAGGAGCGGGATTAAGCTGCACGACGTTTGAGAGTGGCAGCGAGGTGCTCGACGCACTCACCACCAAAACGCCGGACGTTCTGCTCTCGGATATTCGCATGCCGGGTATGGACGGACTGGCGCTCTTAAAGCAGATCAAACAGCGCCACCCTATGCTTCCGGTCATCATAATGACCGCCCACTCCGACCTGGATGCTGCCGTCAGCGCGTACCAGCAGGGCGCGTTTGATTACCTGCCAAAACCGTTTGATATCGACGAAGCCGTTGCGCTGGTTGAGCGCGCTATCAGCCACTATCAGGAGCAACAGCAGCCCCGCAATGCCCCCGACTTTGGACCAACGACGGACATCATCGGTGAAGCGCCAGCCATGCAGGACGTGTTTCGCATCATCGGGCGTCTTTCGCGTTCGTCTATCAGCGTCTTGATTAACGGTGAATCAGGGACCGGTAAAGAGTTGGTCGCACACGCCCTGCATCGCCACAGCCCGCGGGCGAAAGCCCCCTTTATCGCCCTGAACATGGCAGCGATCCCTAAGGATTTAATTGAATCTGAGCTGTTCGGCCACGAAAAAGGGGCATTTACCGGAGCCAATACCATTCGTCAGGGACGCTTTGAACAGGCTGACGGCGGCACGCTTTTCCTGGATGAAATCGGCGATATGCCGCTGGATGTACAGACCCGACTGTTGCGCGTGCTGGCAGATGGACAGTTTTACCGCGTGGGCGGGTATGCGCCGGTGAAGGTGGACGTACGCATTATCGCCGCGACGCACCAGAACCTGGAGCTGCGCGTACAAGAGGGGAAATTCCGTGAGGATTTATTCCATCGTCTGAACGTGATCCGCGTCCACCTGCCGCCGCTGCGCGAGCGTCGGGAAGATATCCCGCGTCTGGCGCGCCATTTCCTGCAGGTGGCGGCCCGCGAGCTGGGCGTGGAAGCCAAACAGCTTCATCCGGAAACGGATGCCGCCCTCACCCGTCTGGCGTGGCCGGGCAACGTGCGTCAGCTGGAAAACACCTGTCGCTGGCTGACGGTGATGGCCGCCGGCCAGGAAGTGCTGATTCAGGATTTACCGGCAGAACTGTTTGAAGCCACCGTGCCCGAGAGCACCTCAGGACATACGTTGCCGGACAGCTGGGCAACGCTGCTGGCGCAGTGGGCAGATCGCGCGCTGCGTTCCGGTCATCAAAACTTGCTCTCTGAAGCACAGCCTGAAATGGAGCGCACGCTGTTGACCACCGCGCTTCGTCATACCCAGGGCCACAAACAGGAAGCGGCTCGCCTGTTGGGATGGGGTCGAAACACCCTGACGCGCAAGCTGAAAGAGCTGGGAATGGAGTGATCTTTCTCCGCTGTGTAAAGGTTACTAATTGAGCGCAAAGTGCCGTTATTTTGCGCTTTACTGTTCCGATGAGTTTTGTATGATCGTGCCCGGAAACTGGGGGGAGCATCATGCTGGAATCATTAGTGACCTTGCTTTCGAGCGGTGCAGCAGAAAGCCACACGCCACAAACTGCCGTTGCGGCGGTATTGTGTGCGGCACTGGTTGGGCTGTTTAGCTAACGAGCTGTCGATGAAAAGCCGGGTGGCGGCTTCGCCTTACCCGGCCTACATAAGTGCGAGTTGTAGGCCGGGTAAGCGAAGCGCCTCCCGGCATTGCAACTTAAATCACGCGCGAGAACTGCTGTAAACGCGCTTTCTGGCGCAGATAGGCATCGAAGCACATGCAGATATTACGAATCAACAGACGCCCCTTCGGCGTGACGACCACCGCGCTCTCCGACACATCCACCAGCCCGTCTTTCGCCAGCGGCGCAAGAAGCTTCAGGTCTTCGGCAAAGTAATCGCTGAATTGCAGATCCCATTGCGACTCCACCTCGCGGAATTCGAGACGGAAGTTGCAGATAAGCGCCTTAATAACATCACGACGGATGCAGTCGTCGCGCGTTAACGCAATGCCGCGCCACAGCGCGTTGCCCGTTTCATCAACCTGCTGGTAATACAGCTTCAGCTCTTTTTGGTTCTGGGCGTAGCAGTCGCCAATCATGCTGATAGCGGAGACACCCATTCCGAGCAGATCGGTATCTCCCTGGGTGGTGTATCCCTGGAAGTTACGGTGGAGAACACCTTCGCGCTGGGCAATCGCCAGTTCGTCGTCAGGGCGGGCAAAGTGATCCATCCCGATAAACTGATAGCCGGTTTCGGTCAGCGAGGCGATGGTCTCCTGCAAAATGTCCAGCTTCTGCTGGGCGGAAGGCAGATCCGCATCTTTGATTTTGCGCTGCGCGGCGAACAGCGTCGGCAGGTGCGCATAGTTAAAGACGCTCAGACGGTCCGGGTTGAGCTCAGCCACGCGTTTAAGCGTGTAGGCGAAGCTCTCCGGCGTCTGCTTCGGCAGGCCGTAAATCAGGTCTATATTCGTTGAGGTAAAGCCGATTTCACGCGCATGGTTGAGTAAGGCAAAGATAAACGCTTCATCCTGCTCGCGGTTGACCAGGCGCTGTACTTCTTTGTTGAAGTCTTGTACACCCATACTCAGGCGGTTGAAGCCTTCGGCGCGTAAATGATCCAGCACATCCAGCTCGATTTCACGCGGATCGACCTCGATCGAAATTTCAGCGTCGTGGTTAAAACTGAAATTGCCGCGCAGTAGCGCCATCAGGCGGCTGATCTGCGCTTTATTCAGATAGGTTGGCGTACCGCCGCCCCAGTGAAGCTGGCTGACGTGACGGCCTTTAAACAGCGGTGCGCGGTGCAGAATTTCCTGTTCAAGCGCATCGAGGTATTGATCGGCTTTGTGCTGCTGGCGGGTAACGATTTTATTGCAGCCGCAGAAGTAGCAGAGCTTGTGGCAGAACGGAATATGGACGTAGAGCGACAGCGGGCGCTCGGGATAGCGCGCCACAGCATGCTGAAAATCCGCCTCGCCGAAAGCGTCAGAAAACTCCAGCGCGGTGGGGTATGAGGTATAACGCGGCCCGGAATAGTTATATTTCTGGATCAGGGCCAAATCCCAGTCGATAGATGGTACAGACATGCTCACTCCTTCCGTTGGTGTCGCGTTCGTATACGGCGGCCCGTTCTGGTCCCGTTGCGGGCCATCATTCGGGTGCGCAGCCACTTCTGTCGCCGCGACAACCGCCGTAGTTTAACGAATAACCACACCAGATAACATATAACCGGAAGGGTTATAAGCAGGACGAGTGTACCTGCCGGGTGCAAATGTTAGTTTCCACCTTTCAGCAGACGCATCATATCTTCCTGCTTTTCGTCTTCCTCTTCGTCTTCTTCATCATCGTAGGACAGACCCAGCTTCTGCATCAGTTCATCAATGCGATCCAGTTTGGCATCTACCCAGGACTGCTCTTCAGCGGTCAGGGTTTCACCCTCTTCAAGACGTTCCAGCAGCGCATCCAGGCGCTCATCGTTCTCCAGCATATCCAGCTCAGCCTGCGGTGAAAGCATAGGTTTCTCGCTCTTTGGTTTGTGCTGCTTAGTGACCGGCGTGTCTGTCACGCCCAGTGGAATGGGAGTTTTACTGCCGATACGAGGATCTTTCTGCTGTTTGCCTTTTGCAGAAGCGCCTGCGGCACCGCCACCATTAGCACGGCTACCCGCAGTATGGCCACGATGCTTTTTATCGCGTTTGCGATCGCGCGCTTCCTGATTCAGTTCTTCGCGCGTTTTGCGGCGTGCTTTTGCAGGGCGTTTCGCGCCCGCAGCGGAGGTCGGTTTTTTCATGATGTTTTATCTTTAAGTCGTTTTCTTCAGTATAGAATTGCGGCGAAATCTAGCAGAAAGCAAGCAAAGAAAAAAGGCGACAGAGCAATCTGTCGCCTTTTTTCCTGACTCACAACCCTTAACGGGTCAGACATTCCCTGTTTGCCTTCAACAAACCCTGTTTATCCCTTGGCTACTACCGTCCGTGATACGGTTCCGTTTCCTGTTAAAAACGCCTCCAGGCGCCGGTCGTCCTGACAATCCTGAGTCTTCGCCTCCTGGCGCTCCTGACCCTTATCCTTAAGTCGTTTTCCTGCTGGCATCCTCGCCTTGACGCACACTTTACCTTGTTCTCTTAAACTAACAAGCAACGAAAAGGTACTAAACCGGATTTTCAGATAATTACTCATTAATAACTCTTTGAATTTTAATATTTTGAGTTTTTTAGCGCCTGCGATTTCTCTTAAATTTCTCATAAGCTTAAGGGCAGATCTCTTACATTCCGTAGGGCTTTCACTTACACGTCAATGACGAAGGGAAAAGCCTTTTGCCCGCATTCAGGTATAATCCCCCGCAGATTACGATTTTTGGAGACGACCACGTGACTACCTGGAACTACCAACAGACGCATTTTGTCACCAGTGCGCCCGATATTCGCCACCTGCCCTCAGACACAGGGATTGAAGTGGCATTTGCTGGCCGCTCCAATGCGGGAAAATCCAGCGCCCTGAATACGCTGACCAATCAGAAAAACCTGGCGCGTACCTCAAAAACACCTGGCCGTACTCAGCTGATTAACCTGTTTGAAGTGGCTGAAGGCAAACGCCTGGTCGATTTACCGGGCTACGGTTACGCGCAGGTACCGGAAGAGATGAAGATCAAATGGCAGCGTGCGCTGGGTGAATACCTGGAAAAACGCATGTGTCTGAAAGGTCTGGTGGTGCTGATGGATATTCGACACCCGCTAAAAGATCTCGACCAGCAGATGATTGACTGGGCGGTGGCAAGCGATATTGCGGTGCTGGTGCTGCTGACAAAAGCGGATAAGCTGGCGAGCGGCGCGCGCAAGGCGCAGGTGAACAAGGTGCGTGAAGCGGTGCTGGCATTCAACGGTGATGTACAGGTTGAACCGTTCTCCTCGCTGAAAAAGCAGGGTGTGGACAAACTGCGACAGAAGCTAGACAGCTGGTTTAACGATCTGGAACCGGCGACAGAAGCGGAAGCAGAGTAACAACAGGCGCGGCGATGACCGCGTTTTTTTCGCCCGAAACTTTCCTTCCCGCAATAAAAAACGCCCCAGTCATTACTGACTGGGGCGGCTAAAATATTCAGCCAAATCCGATTACGTGAAGTAAAAGGTCTGAAAGATAGAACATCTTACCTCTGTACCCTACGTCGTTAACTCTACTCTTTTTTTGTCTCTTGAAAAAGCACTTTTTGTAGTTTTTTTTCATTCTTTACATAGGGAATTCTAATGATCGTCACAAAACGCGCGTACTTATGTTGCTTACTTACATAAAACGCGCGTTATTCCGATAACGCTTAGTGAGCCTGATCCCAGTTTTCGCCGCTACCCACTTCCACCAGCAACGGAACGTCCAGCTTCATGCTGTTTTCCATCAGTTCATGGATCTTCTGAGAGACCTTTTCCAGGTCGTCTTTATGGACTTCAAATACCAGTTCATCGTGTACCTGCATGATCATTTTCACGCGCGGTTTCTCTTTTTCCAGCCAGGCATCAACGGCGATCATCGCGCGTTTGATGATGTCTGCCGCAGTGCCCTGCATCGGGGCATTGATAGCAGCACGTTCAGCGCCAGCACGGCGCGCGGCGTTGCTGGATTTGATGTCCGGAAGGTAAAGACGACGGCCATCCAGCGTTTCAACGTAGCCTTTCTCTTTCGCCTGCGCGCGGGTACGCTCCATATATTCCAGCACGCCCGGATAGCGCTCAAAGTAGAGATCCATATACTTCTGCGACTCTTTACGCGGAATGTTGAGCTGGCGTGATAGGCCAAATGCGCTCATGCCGTAAATAAGGCCAAAGTTAATCGCTTTAGCGCTACGACGCTGTTCGTTTGTCACGCTGTCCAGCGGCAGGCCAAACACTTCGGCAGCTGTCGCCCGGTGGATATCCTTCCCTTCGGCAAATGCCGTCAGCAGGCCTTTGTCACGCGACAGGTGCGCCATAATACGCAGTTCGATTTGCGAGTAGTCTGCGGAGACAATCAGATAATCCTCTGGCGCAATGAAAGCCTGCCGTATACGGCGGCCCTCTTCATTACGCACCGGAATGTTTTGCAGGTTAGGATCGGTTGACGAAAGTCGCCCGGTCGCCGCTACAGCCTGGTGATAGGAAGTGTGTACGCGGCCCGTTTTAGGGTTAATCATCAACGGCAGTTTGTCGGTATAGGTCGATTTCAGCTTCGCCAGACCACGGTACTGCAGGATAACTTTTGGCAGCGGATAGTCCAGCGCCAGCTCTTCCAGCACCTCTTCAGAGGTTGAAGGCGCGCCGCCCGGCGTTTTCTTCAGCGGTTTAATACCCTGCTTTTCAAACAGGATGGTTTGCAGCTGTTTCGGTGACGACAGGTTAAATGCCTCTCCAGCAAGCTCATGCGCTTTCTGTTCAAGCTCGGTCAGGCGCTGCGCCAGCTCGCCAGAGTGATTATGCAGCACCGTTGGGTCGATTTTGACGCCGTTACGCTCAATGCGGGACAGCACAGGCACCAGCGGCATCTCAATGTTCTGGAAAACATTCAGCGGCCCTTCGTGCTTCTGCAATTTCGGCCACATTTTGAGATGCAGCTGTAGCGTGACGTCAGCGTCTTCCGCGGCGTAGCGGCCTGCTTCTTCCAGCGCGATCTGGTTAAAGGTCAGCTGATTTTTGCCCTTACCGGCAATTTCTTCAAAGGTGATGGTTTTGTGTTTCAGCCAACGATCGGATAAGGAATCCATATCATGGCGGCCCGCCACGCTGTCCAGAATGTAAGATTCCAGCATGGTGTCAAAAGCGATACCACGCAGTTCAATGCCGTAGTTTTGCAGAATACCGCGGTCGTACTTCAGGTTTTGCCCGACCTTCAGCGCTTTCTCGTCTTCCAGAATCGGCTTCAGCAGTTCTAAGGCGCGCTCGCGCGAGATCTGCTCCGGCGCATCCAGATAGTCATGCGCTACCGGAACATAGGCTGCCATACCCGGCTCCGTCGCGAATGACAGACCTACCATATTGGCAGATATGTTATCGAGACTGTCCGTTTCGGTATCGAACGCAAATACCGGTGCTTTTTTCAGCTTTTCAATCCAGGCGACGAGCTGCGACTCTTCAAGGATGGTTTCATAGTTATCGAATGAGAGCGCTGCCGCTTCTTCTTCTGCCTGCTCTTCGGCATCGACAACGATAGTTTCTTTCGGCTTCGCCGCAGCTTTTGCCCCTTTCGCCTGAAGCCATTTCCCGGCTTCGACATCCGTGGTCCAGCGTTTAAATTCGTATTTTCTGAACAGGCCAAGCAGTTCTTCTGCGGCGGGTTCCTGCACTTCAAGCTGGTCGCAGGTAAGCTCCAGCTCGACGTCGGTTTTGATGGTGGCTAACTGATAAGAGAGGTAAGCCACCTCTTTGTTATCGGCGAGCTTTCCGGCCATGGTTTTTGCACCACGGAAGGTAAGTCCGGCAATTTTGTCGGACTCAGCGTACAGCGTATCCAACCCACCTAACCCTTGCAGCAGCGCCTGAGCTGTTTTTTCGCCCACGCCCGGCACGCCAGGGATGTTATCCGAGGAATCCCCCATCAGGGCGAGGAAATCAATAATGAGTTCTGGCGGCACGCCATATTTGGCAACCACTTCTTCCGGGCCAAGAATGGTGTTGGTCATGGTATTAATCAGCGTGATCCCAGGTGTTACCAGCTGCGCCATGTCTTTATCACCGGTACTGATCAGCACCGGGCGGCCAGCCTTTTCAGCTTCGCGCGCCAGGGTGCCAATAACGTCGTCAGCCTCAACGCCCGAGACAGCCAGCAAAGGCAGCCCCATCGCTTTGACCATAGCGTGCAGCGGTTCAATCTGCGCACGCAGATCGTCAGGCATGGGAGGACGGTGAGATTTGTAATGCTCAAATAATTCATCGCGGAAGGTTTTCCCCTTCGCATCAAACACCACGGCCGCATGGGTTGGGTGGTATTGCAGAATCAGGCTGCGTAGCATATTCAGCACGCCGTACATTGCGCCGGTAGGTTCCCCTGCGCTGTTGGTCAGAGGAGGAAACGCATGATACGCCCGATAAAGGTAAGAAGAGCCATCGACGAGTATAAGTGGGTTTTCTGGGATCTGAACCATAATGTCCGTGCCTTTAATTAATTTATGGGTAAAGGATGCCACAGAAGGATGAAAACATCAGGTTTTAGCGCTTTATACAGAAAAAGATTTTGCGATCGTGAAGATCGCTCGCAAAAACAAACTGTGGATAAGTTTGTGCATATTTTTAATACAGGTGAATAACAGTTCTATAAAACTGATACTGAAAACTTATTTATCAAATAAAATCAATTAGTTGAAATTAGATCACTTAAGATCCCACCCCGCTGATGGTTATTTAGTCTATGTGGATATAAGACGTAAGCACCCTGTCTATATAGAAAATTTCGCTGCATGGCAGGAAAAGCCGCAGCCTCTTCGTGCGAAAGCGCCCTGGTCTGGGCCAATATCTGATAAGATCGGCGCCCAGCACCGGATAGCCGGCTGCTTAATTACAGCTAACTATCTGAAAAAATTCATTATGTCGAAAATACTCGCTGCGATAACCTTATTGCTAAGCGTCATTTTAACTATTCTGGTTACCATCGCCTGTTCTGTGCCAATCATCGTTGCCGGAATAATTAAGCTCCTGCTGCCCGTCCCTCCGGTATGGCGTGCAGTGTCTGCTTTTTGTAATTTTATGATGTACTGCTGGTGTGAAGGGCTGGCGATCCTGTTGTATCTGAACCCCTGGTTAAAGTGGGACGTTCAGGGCCTCGAGAAGCTGAATAAAAAGAACTGGTATCTGCTGATCTGCAATCATCACAGCTGGGCCGACATCGTTGTATTGTGCGTGCTGTTTCGCAAACATATTCCGATGAACAAATACTTTCTGAAACAGCAACTGGCATGGGTGCCTTTCATTGGTCTGGCCTGCTGGGCGCTGGATATGCCGTTTATGAAACGCTATTCACGCAGCTATCTGATTCGTCATCCGGAACGCCGCGGTATGGACGTGGAAACTACGCGCCGTTCTTGCGAGAAGTTTCGCGCGCATCCCACCACCATAGTTAATTTCGTCGAAGGTTCGCGCTTTACCGAAGAGAAGCGCCAGCAGACTCGCTCTCCGTATCAGCACCTGTTGCCGCCAAAGGCAGCGGGTATCGCAATGGCCCTCAACGTGCTGGGTGAGCAGTTTGATAAATTGTTGAACGTAACGCTCTGCTATCCGGAAAACGACAGGACGCCGTTCTACGATATGCTCAGCGGCAAGCTGACGCGTATCGTAGTCCGCGTTGATCTGTTGCCCATCGATACGGAACTGCACGGTGATTACGTTAACGATAAAAACTTCAAACGTCGTTTCCAGCTTTGGCTCAATACACTCTGGAAAGAGAAAGACGAACAGATAGCGGAGTTAAAATCTTCATACAAAAACGCCGGTCAATGACCGGCGTTTTCTTTATGTTTGTTACTTCATCTCAACCAGGTGTTTCACGGTATCAGCGTACTGTTGTACGAAGATATCCATACTGGTGGTGTCCATACCACGCATATTTACCTGGTATTTACCGTTAACATACATCGCCGGCACGCCCTGCAACTGGAAGTCAGCGGCAGCTTTTTCCTGCTGTGCCACGAGAGATTTCACCACAAAACTGTTCCAGGCAGCGTCGTAGTCTTCACCTTTCACACCGGCATCAACAAACACTTTACGGATATCTGCCGTAGTTTGTACGGTCTGGGTTTTCTGTACGGCTTCAAACATAGGCGCGGTGATCTTATCTTCCACACCCAGCGCAATCGCAACCGCCCATGCCTGAGTCAAATCTTTACCCAATGGGCCAAGGAACTCAACGTGGTATTTCGTCATTTTGGTGCCTTCCGGCAGCTTTTTCTTCACGTTGTCAGAAACATGAAGTACCTGCTCAAACTCGTAGCAGTGCGGGCAGTAGAAGGAGAAGAACTCCAGCACCTGAGGCTCGCCAGCTACAGGCTTGTCCAGCGTAATGTACTGCTTGCCGTCGGTAAACTGCGCAGCAGTTGCGCTAAATGCCAGAATCATACCAGCCAGCGCCAGCCAAATTTTTTTCATGATTAACTCTCTCCTGGGTGTGTCCAATTAATACATCGGCGTTAATTGCAGAGGGGGTTCCTGTAGAACCTTAACCTGCTCGGTAAATGTGGATATCTGGTTGCGCCAGTAATCCTCCCCGGTAAGCCAGGGGAAATTTCGGGGAAAAGCCGGGTCTTCCCAACGCCTGATTAACCACGCGAGATAATAAACAAATCGCATCGCACGTAAAGGCTCTATCAGGGCAATTTCGTCTGAATTAAAGGGGCTAAATTCTTCATAAGCTTCAATTATGGTCTCAAGCTGCATGCGCTGCTCGGCTTTATCACCGTTGAGCAGCATCCACAGATCCTGCACCGCAGGTCCCATACGAGCGTCATCAAGATCGACAAATAGCGGGCCGTCGCGCCAGAGAATATTCCCGGCGTGGCAGTCACCGTGCAGGCGTAGAGCGGTAATATCATCCCGCCAGCAGGCTTTTACAGCATCAATAAGCTTATCGGTCGCCGTGAGGAAATTATCCTTAAGCGCCTTTGGGATCAGCGCCGATGTTTCGAATACCTCTCGCGGCTCAATAAGATATTCCTGAACACCAATCGTCGGTCGGGCAACAAACGATTTTTTACGTCCCGTCTGATGAATGCGCCCCAGATAACGGGCAACCCATTCCATCTGATCGATATTATCTGCCTCAAACTGTCTTCCGCCCAGGCTCGGAAATACCGCGTAGTAAAAACCCTGATGGGTCAGCAGCGTTTGGTTATTAAATTTGAGCGGTGCCGCAACGGGAACATCGTCATCCAGCAGATCGTGGGCAAACTGATGCTCTTCCTGAATTTGTTCTGCGGACCAGCGCTGTGGCCGGTAAAACTTTACGACAAAGCGCTGGCGCTCTTCGTCCTGAAATTGGTAGACACGGTTTTCGTAGCTGTTTAAAGGGGTTAACCCGGAATCCACCCGAATACCCTGCTCGAACAGCGCATCCATAATGGTATCCGGGTGTAGTGTCTGGAAAGTAAAAGCCTGGTCGTTCATCCGATCATCCGGAAATTATACGAATGATTCAGGATATCATCTTGTGGCGATTTCGGTGGCTCCGCTTACAAGCTTTTACTCTTTAATTACGCCTCGGGCGCGCAGTAATGCGGTTTTAAAATCCTCTTCATAATCTTTCTGAATACCAGGAATAACAGCATCTTTAGCCGAGTCACGCATTTTGAGGTGGTAGATCAGGATGTCGTCAGAAAGGTCTGCCAGTTCGCCATCAAAACCTGACTCTTTCGCCAGTTTCTGTAAAAATTGCATCAGATTCAGCTCTGGCTCTTTTTGCCAGGCCGGCTGGAGAAGCTCAATGACTTCATTAAGACGTTTACATTTCATGGTAGTGCTCCTTTCATTTAGAGAGACACGTTAGCAGGGTCAATCCCACAATAAAAGAGGCGATATTCGTGAATCAATGCCAGGAAATCATCGGGGTCGTTCTTGCCGGAGGCAGGGCAACACGAATGGGCGGAAAAGATAAAGGTCTTCAGCTCCTGAACAACACCCCCTTATGGCAGCATGTTGCTGATACGCTGGCAAATCAGGTGTCGTCGATGGCGATCAGCGCTAACCGACATGTTGATATTTATCAGCGCAGTGGGTATCCGGTTTATCAGGATAAGCTTGTGGACTACCCCGGCCCGCTGGCGGGAATGCTTTCCGTTATGCAGCAGTCGCACGGAGAGTGGTTTCTCTTTTGTTCATGTGATACGCCCTTCATCCCGTCCTGTCTGGTTAAACGTCTGGTGCAGCGGTGCGAGGGTGCTCCCGTCGTCTGGGTACACGACGGCGAACGCGACCATCAGACGATCGCATTGATTAATCGCTCGTTAATATCTGCGCTGGAAGATTACCTGGCCGCAGGAGAGCGACGCGTCATGGTATTTATGCGCCAGTCAGGAGGGCATTCCGTTGATTTCAGCGACATGAAATCGGCGTTTGTGAATGTAAACACGACGGAAGATTTGCAGATGATGCAGGAGAAGAAATGATACCCGTATTAGCGATCTCTGCCTGGAGCGGCACCGGGAAGACTACGCTGCTAAAAAAGCTGATACCTGCACTTTGCGCTAAAGGTATTCGTCCCGGATTGATTAAGCACACGCACCATAACATGGATGTCGATAAGCCGGGGAAAGATAGCTATGAGCTGCGTAAGGCTGGCGCTGCACAAACGATGGTGGCGAGTAACCAGCGCTGGGCGTTAATGACAGAAACTCCGGATGAAGCACCGCTGGATCTCGCTTATCTTGTCAGCCGGATGGATCATTCCACGCTGGATCTGGTGCTGGTTGAGGGGTTTAAGCACGAGGCTGTTGCGAAGATCCTGCTGTTCAGAAACGGTGCCGGGCATGATGTAAGTGAGTTAACGCTGGATGAACATGTGATTGCTGTGGCCAGTGACGCTGCGTTGACGCTGGAAGTACCGGTTCTGGATTTGAATAATGTGGAGGGGATTGCAGAGTTTATTTTGGCGTGGTGTGCAGTCTGAAAGCTGCCGGGTGACGGCTTCGCCTGACCCGGCCTATCGTTTTTCGACGTACAAACGCAAAAAGGCCATCCTTGCGGATGGCCTCTTCACTTGT
>NZ_JADDTS010000129.1:0-357 GCF_015159675.1 Enterobacter cloacae complex sp. S2 | reverse complement strand
GCGAGGCGCAGGGATGCGCCGAGAGGGCGGCTTTACAGGGACGTTGCCTCCGCCCGTACCCGATAAGCCGGAAGGAATAAGCCGAGGGCACCGCGAAGCGGCGATTTACCGCCGGGAGCCCGGGTCGCCAGGGTGGTGGCGACTGAGCCACCCTGGCACGTTCACCGGTCATGTCGTTACAGAGTAGCAAGGAACATAAAGTGAACGGAATGACCACCACCGCCGTATGTTCACCTCACCCTAACCCTCTCCCCGGAGGGGCGAGGGGATTGCTCAGTGCTCGCATTAATTTGTGGGGAACCCTCTCCCACGGGGAGAGGGGAAAAGAATGTTACTGTGCTTCCGCCAGCTGACGAT
>NZ_JADDTS010000128.1:0-208 GCF_015159675.1 Enterobacter cloacae complex sp. S2 | reverse complement strand
CCCTGGACCGCCTGCATCAGCCGGAAGAAGCCGCCGCTATGCGCCGCGATGGACTGCTGCTGACGCTGCAGAATAATCCTCAGCCATAACCTGGCATGGCTATCGCCTCCTGCGGGGCGATAGCCCTTCTCCCCCGCCTTCACATTGACGGATCCCCGAAAGAAAAAAACGCCTGCGCTGAAATCAGGGCAGGCGTTAAAACAGGTCT
>NZ_JADDTS010000013.1:6662-21237 GCF_015159675.1 Enterobacter cloacae complex sp. S2 | reverse complement strand
GGCGGGAAGTGGGGGGACTGGCGAACCAGCTGGCGGCGCACATGAACTTCGAGCCGGACGATCTCTCGCGCGTGGCGCGTTTCTGGGGAACGGAACAGCTGGCGCAGACCCCGGGCCTGATGGCGGTGGAACTGTTTGACGCTATTGCCCGCGGCGAGGTGAAGGCGGTGTGGATCATGGGCACCAACCCTGCCGTGTCACTTCCCGACAGCCACGCGGTGTGCCAGGCGCTGGCGGCCTGCCCGCTGGTCATGGTATCTGAGGTGATGCAGGAGACGGACACCAGCCGGTTTGCCCATATCCGTTTTCCCGCCCTGGGCTGGGGCGAGAAAAACGGCACGGTGACCAATTCAGAACGCCGTATCTCCCGCCAGCGCGCCTTTCTGCCTGCGCCGGGCGAGGCCAGACCGGACTGGTGGATCATCGCCCGGATCGCAGACCAGCTCGGTTATGGCGATGCCTTCGCCTGGGAACACCCTCAGGAGATATTTTGTGAACATGCGGCGCTAACGGCGTTTGAAAATAACGGCGAACGGGCGCTAAACCTGCGCGAACTGGCGTCGCTGTCACGAGAGGCGTGGGACGAGCTGGCGCCGTATCAGTGGCATGCCGGTGATTTCCCGCAAAGAACGCTTGTTCCGGTTGACCCCTCCCCGCATGGGGCAGGCGTCGACGAATTGTACCCCTTGATACTGAATACCGGGCGGATCCGCGATCAGTGGCACACCATGACGCGCACGGGGTATGTTCCGCGTCTGATGCAGCATATCGATGAGCCTTTTGTTGAGATGAACGCAACCGATGCGGCGCGCGCCGGGCTGACTGACGGCCAGCTGGCGCGGGTAAGCTCCCCGCGCGGAGTGATGGTTGCCAGAGTACGTATCTCCACCGCGCAGCGTGCAGGCGAGCTGTTTGCGCCGATGCACTGGAACGCGCAATTTGCCCGGCAGGGTAAGGTCAATGCGCTGGTGGAAGGGCGGGTTGATGCCGGGTCCGGCCAGCCGGAGAGTAAACAAACCGCGGTGAGGATCCTGCCCTGGCTACCGGCCTGGCAGGGTGAACTGTATGCCCGCGAGCTGCCAGCGCTGCCGCCGTCGGTCTGCTGGTGGCGTAAAGCCTCACGTCTGACGGTGGCGGGGGAGCAGCCGTTGCTGTCGTGGATCATGGCGTACGCCAGCGGTCGGGGCTGGCAGTTACAGGTGGCACAGACGGGAGAACGCAGCAGCGTGCTCGCCTGGCATCACGGTGAGCTGATGCTGGGCTACTGGGAGGGCCATACGCTGCCGGCGCTGGCGCATGCGTTTATTGAAGAAGCCTTTGCTGCTGCGCCCGTCCAACTTGCTGAACGCCATGCGCTGCTGCACGGGCAACGGCCGGACGAAGATGCCGATCCCGGGCGAATTATCTGTAGCTGCTTCAGCGTGGGTGAAAATACGATACGTAAGGCAATAGCCGGAGGCTGTGATTCTGCCCCAGCGCTGGGCGTGAAGCTGCGCTGCGGCACGAACTGTGGTTCCTGCGTGCCGGAGCTGAAAGCGCTGTTGGGATAATAGTGTAAGGGCGTCGGGTGGCGGCTTCGCACCGGTACGAATTTGTAGGTCGGGTAAGGCGAAGACGCCACCCGACAAATCTTTTCAGGATATTCCTGAAATTTCTCTTAAGACTGGTTTTCAGGACTTATGGCGTTAACATAATAAGTGTTTGTTCATAAACACAGGTTCTGATTGACGACGTTGAAGGCTGTATCGTCCCGCATCCGTTTTTTGCTGTTACTCCCCCTTTTTACGGCTGGAGCCGTTCATGGTGCGCCGAAATCCTTCGTGCAGCAGGCGCAAAATCCGTTTGATCACAACGGCGATAGTCTGCCGGATCTCGGCATGGCGCAACCGACCAGCGAAGGCGAAAAGCATCTGGCTGAAATGGCTAAGGCCTTCGGTGAAGCCAGTATGACCGATAACGGCCTGACGGCCGGGCAGCAGGCGCGACAGTTCGCGTTTGGCAAGGTGCGGGATGCCGTGAGCGGGGAAGTCAACGAGCAGATTGAATCCTGGCTTTCACCCTGGGGAAACGCCAACGTCAATGTGCTGGTGGATGACGACGGCAACTTTAACGGCAGCAGCGGAAGCTGGTTTATCCCCTGGAACGACAACACCCGCTATCTGAGCTGGAGCCAGCTTGGGCTGACGCAGCAGACAGACGGGCTGGTGAGTAACGTCGGGGCTGGTCAGCGCTGGGTTGCCGGAAACTGGCTGCTGGGCTACAACACTTTTTACGACAACCTGCTGGAAGACAACCTGCAACGTGCCGGGCTGGGCGCAGAGGCGTGGGGTGAAAACCTGCGCCTGTCGGCCAATTACTACCAGCCGTTCGCTGGCTGGCAGCCGCGTTCCGACATCCGCGAGCAGCGCATGGCGCGCGGGTACGACGTAACGGCCAAAGCCTGGCTTCCCTGGTTTCACCACCTGAACACCAGCGTCAGCTTTGAACAGTATTTTGGCGATAACGTCGATCTGTTTAACAGCGGTACGGGGTATCACAACCCGGTTGCGGTCAACCTGGGGCTGAACTATACCCCCGTACCGCTGGTCACCCTGACGGCTGCCCATAAGCAGGGGGAGAGCGGCGTTAGCCAGAATAACCTCGGGCTGAAGCTCAACTATCGTTTTGGCGTGCCGCTGGCGAAACAGCTTTCCGCCGGGGAAGTGGCGGCGACGCGCTCGCTGCGGGGGAGCCGCTATGATTCACCCGATCGCGATAATCTGCCCGTGATGGAATTCCGTCAGCGCAAAACCCTCTCGGTATATCTGGCCACGCCGCCGTGGGATCTTAAGCCAGGCGAAACGGTGATGCTGAAGCTGCAAATTCGCAGCACGCACGGTATCCGGCAGATCCACTGGCTGGGTGATACCCAGGCGCTCAGCCTGACCTCACCGGCAAACGGCAACAGCAGCGATGGCTGGAGTGTGATCATGCCTGTATGGGATGATTCAGAAGGGGCGAAAAACGCATGGCGGCTTACGGCCGTGGTGGAAGATAAGGATGGGCAGCGTGTCTCCTCCAATGAGATCACGCTTTCCGTGGTGCAACCGCTCGTCGCAATGCCTGCCGACGATCCACGGTGGAAGTTGCTGCCGGATGAGTAAGTTAAAAAATGCGCTCCTGATGCACCCAGACGGCGGCTTCGACGCGGGATTTTAACTTCATTTTTTTCAGCATGTGTTTGACATGCACTTTGACCGTGCTCTCGGTGATGTCCAGACGGCGGGCGATCATTTTGTTCGGCAGCCCCTGGGCAATCAGCTTCAGAATGTCACGCTCACGCGGGGTCAACTGGCTGACGTCACGATCAGACGTGGCGCGGTTCGCACGCAGGCTGGCGGCCAGTACCGGCGTTAACGCTTCACTCAGCACCATCTCGCCTGCGGCAGCCTGTTGCAGCGCCTTGAGCAGATCTTCCGGCTCCATATCTTTCAGCAGATAGCCGTCTGCCCCTCGCTTGAGGGCGGTGACCACGTCTTCTTCATGGTTTGAGACGCTGAAGACCACCACCCGGCCAGAGAGGGATTTCTCCCGCAGCTTGTCGAGGGTTTCCAGGCCATTCATGCCCGGCATGTTGAGATCGAGCAAGATCAAATCAGGATCGAGCGATTCGGCAAGTTCAATACCCTGTTCGCCGTTACTGGCTTCCCCGACGACGGTGATATCTGGCGCCATGCTGACAAGCTGTTTAACGCCAGTGCGCAGCATCGGATGATCGTCAATCAACAGGATAGATGCCGGTTCCTGATTAGTCATGGTTTTCTCCTTGAGCAGTTATGAGGGGCTTTTCGGGTATAAAGGTGACCACAACTTCGGTGCCACCTGACTCTCCCCGGCGAACCTGGCAATCACCGCGCAGGCTTTGCGCGCGGTCTCGCATGATAATTAAACCATAATGGTTCGTTCGTTCGGCATTTTCCGGCACGCCGCGGCCGTTATCCTGAACCCTGAGCTTCACCTGATTATCCTGGCAGCTGACGGTGACCGTGACGGCCGTCGCCTCGGCATGCTTGAGCACGTTGCTCAGGGCTTCACGGGCAATTTGCAGCAAATGGATCGCCTGGTGAGAGGGAACAAAACGCGGTGGCAACTGGTAATCCAGTTTCACCGGGAAGCCCAGCCGGGCACTAAACTCCTGACAGCTGGACTCCAGCGCAGGGCGCAGCCCCGGCTCGGTGAGCTGCAAACGGAAGGTGGTCAGCAGCTCGCGAAGCTGAACCCACGAGGTGTTAAGCTCGTTGCGGATCTGGCTGAGCAGCTGTTTGCTGCTCTCGGGCATGCCTTCGTCCTGCATTTGCAGGCAGCTCACCTGCATCTTCATGCAGGAGAGGGACTGGGCGATGGAGTCGTGCAGCTCGCGGGCGATGGTGGCACGCTCCTCCATCACGATCAGCTGCTGCTGTTTCTCCTGGTGGCGGTCGAGCGCCAGCGTGGCCGTGAGCTGCTCAACAAGCGTATCGACCAGCTGCTGCTGGTCGTGGCTCAGGTGACGTCCGGCGGGCAGGGTGGCCAGCAAAATACCGTACTGGGTATGGCTGTCCATCAGCCGCCACTTGAGGGTCGTGCCGCTGGTGGTAAGTGGCGGCAAGCCGCGCGGGCACAGATGACACCCTTTATCGTCGCAGGAGATGTCCGACTGACAGGTAAATTCCTGATGGTTTTCCTCATCCTCAACGTCGTAAACCCGAAGCTCAAGATCGCGGAGCAGAGTCAGATTTTGCAGGCCGTTCAGTACCGGCGAGAGACGTTCGCAAAGCGGGACCTGCATATGCAGGCGACGGTTCGCCTGCCAGAGGAAAGAGAGGATCTCGTTTTTCTGCTCAAGCCCGGCGGTTTTCTCCTGGACGCGTTGTTCCAGTACCGCGTAGCTTTCTGATAGCTCTGCCGACATGGTGTTGAGCGCCTCGCCGAGCATCGCCATTTCGTTGCGCCCGCTGATGTGCGTGCGCTGGGTAAAATCGCGCTGTGTGACGGCGCGGGCCATCGCCAGGAGCTGTTTCCAGGGATTAAGCAACCGCGCGCGTAGCCAGATAACCGTGAAAATCAGCAGCAAACCCATAAACAGCGCCATTGCGCGGTGAACCATCACCACACGGTCAATGCGTAACTCTGTGGTGCGATCGAATGAGGAGACAAGATGATCGATGCGTGACACAAACCCGGCGACGTCCCGGGCGACCGTTTCCCGGTCTTCCGCCCGTTTTAACCCAGGCTCCAGCTGGGTATGCCAGTAGCCCTGAAGCGCCTTAAGCTGAGATTGCTGACCGTCACGGATGGCGGCTCTTTCCAGTTCAGGGCTGAATGCGGTACGCTCCATTTCGTCGATAAGCGGTTGGTCAGCCTGCGTCAGCGGCACCGACGCCAGCAGCCGGTAACTCTGCATACGTAGCGAGCCTGCCTCGTTGATGGCATGCGCGTTACCCTGTACACCCTGTACCAGCCAGCCAGAAATAGCCATGCCGGTCACACCGATAGCGGTGGACAGCAGAACAATAAGCGCCAGCTGGTTAACCAGCGTCAGCGGAGATAAACATCTTTTTAACATAGAGTTGCCGGGCTCCTGACGTGACCTGATTGCAGGAATGGCGCTATTCTGGTGCATACCCTGGAGTATACCCATACCAATAAAGGATTACCTCTAAATTGCCAGAGGGGTAACGGTTAGTGGGTGGACGAAGCAGGGATGCGTCAGCACCGTGAAAAACCACACCTTTTTTACGTTTTGCATCTACTCATTAAGAGTGATGGCTTTTTTTTCGCCGCAAAACCTCCCACTTTTCCTTTGATTTATATCAACTTACCGCCGCTCTAAAGCCCTAATGTTTGCAGCATCATTCGAGAATCAGAGGTGTCTATGAGTCACTCTTCCGCTCCCGAAAGGGAAACTGGTGCCGTTATTACAGACTGGCGTCCAGAGGATCCGGCGTTCTGGCAACAGCGCGGCCATCGTGTAGCAAGTCGTAATCTGTGGATTTCCGTTCCATGTCTGTTACTGGCGTTTTGCGTCTGGATGTTGTTTAGTGCGGTTGCGGTTAACCTTCCAAAAGTGGGCTTTACCTTTACCACCGATCAGCTGTTTATGTTGACCGCGTTGCCGTCGCTTTCAGGCGCACTGCTGCGCGTTCCTTACGCGTTTATGGTGCCGGTCTTTGGTGGTCGTCGCTGGACGGCTTTCAGTACCGGGATCATGATCGTACCGTGCGTGTGGCTCGGTTTTGCGGTGCAGGATACCTCCACACCGTTTAGCGTATTCGTGATTATCTCTCTGCTGTGCGGTTTTGCGGGGGCGAACTTTGCGTCCAGTATGGCAAACATCAGCTTCTTCTTCCCGAAAGCGAAGCAGGGTGGTGCGCTGGGCATTAACGGCGGCCTCGGTAATATGGGCGTGAGCGTGATGCAGCTGATTGCCCCGCTGGCGATCTCTGTCTCCATCTTTGCGGCCTTTGGCGGCGGCGGTGTGACGCAGCCCGACGGTTCCGTGCTGTTCCTGCAAAACGCCTCCTGGATTTGGGTACCGTTCCTGGTGGTCTTTACCCTGGCGGCGTGGTTCTTCATGAACGATCTGTCCGCGTCCAAAGCGTCACTGAGCGAGCAGCTGCCGGTGCTGAAGCGTGGCCACCTGTGGGTGATGGCGCTGCTGTATCTGGCGACCTTCGGCTCGTTCATCGGTTTCTCCGCAGGCTTTGCCATGCTGTCTAAAACCCAGTTCCCGGACGTGCAGATCCTTCAGTTTGCCTTCTTCGGTCCGTTTATCGGCGCGCTGGCACGTTCGCTGGGCGGGATGATCTCCGACCGTCTGGGGGGAACGCGCGTTACGCTGGTGAACTTTGTTGTGATGGCCATCTTCTGTGCGCTGCTGTTCCTGACGCTGCCTGCGGGTGGTGAGGGGGGTAACTTCTTTGCCTTCTTCGGCGTATTCATGGTGCTGTTCCTGACCGCCGGGCTGGGCAGTGCGTCTACTTTCCAGATGATCTCTGTCATCTTTCGCAAGCTGACCATGGACCGCGTGAAAGCGCAGGGCGGGAGCGATGAGCAGGCAATGCGTGAAGCCGCCACCGATACCGCTGCGGCGCTTGGGTTTATCTCTGCGATTGGCGCGATTGGCGGCTTCTTTATTCCAAAAGCGTTCGGTATCTCACTGGATCTGACCGGCTCTCCGGCGGGTGCGATGAAAATATTCCTCGTCTTCTATATCGCCTGCGTGGTCATCACCTGGCTGGTATATGGCCGTAATACCAAGAAAAACAAGTAAGCTTGATTATCCGTTTGCGCGGCCTGAGTGCCGCGCTTTTTTTAATCGCTAAATAGTTACAACATACTAATAGCTTTTCCTGTGGTCATACGCAGGTAACGCTGTGATCGCCATCGCTTTACAGGTGTTTCTACCCCTTAATACCTAAGATGTTAAATTTTGCCTCGCTTATTGTACGATAAATAAAATATATCTATATAAATCATAAGGTTAAAAAATATTAACGGCTACCGCTTTGGTGGTATTTGATCTAATACCCCCCCTCAGAGTCCCCCTTCGTCTTGATCGTTATCAATTCTCACCATCTTTCATAGCGTTACCTTCGCTGCAAATCAGCAATGTCGATTTAGAGAGCCACAGGCTCCACACAGGAGATACCCGATGAGCAAATTTTTGGACCGGTTTCGCTACTTCAAACAGAAGGGTGAAACTTTTGCCGATGGGCACGGCCAGGTTCTGGATACCAACCGGGACTGGGAAGACGGTTACCGTCAACGCTGGCAGCATGACAAAGTTGTCCGTTCTACCCACGGCGTAAACTGCACTGGCTCATGTAGCTGGAAGATTTTCGTTAAAAACGGTCTGGTGACCTGGGAAATGCAGCAGACCGATTATCCGCGTACCCGTCCGGATATGCCGAACCACGAGCCGCGCGGCTGCCCGCGTGGGGCCAGCTACTCCTGGTATCTCTACAGCGCCAACCGTCTGAAATACCCGCTGATGCGTAAACGCCTGATGAAAATGTGGCGTGAAGCGAAAGTGCAGCACAGCGATCCGGTTGATGCCTGGGCCTCCATCATTGAAGATGCCGACAAAGCGAAAAGCTTCAAGCAGGCGCGTGGTCGCGGTGGTTTCGTTCGCTCTTCCTGGAAAGAGGTGAACGAGCTGATTGCGGCTTCCAACGTCTACACCGTGAAAACCTACGGTCCTGACCGTGTGGCAGGCTTCTCGCCAATCCCGGCGATGTCGATGGTCTCTTACGCCTCCGGCGCGCGCTACCTGTCACTCATCGGTGGTACCTGCCTGAGCTTCTACGACTGGTACTGCGACCTGCCGCCAGCGTCACCACAGACCTGGGGTGAGCAGACCGACGTGCCGGAGTCCGCCGACTGGTATAACTCCAGCTACATCATCGCCTGGGGCTCTAACGTTCCGCAGACCCGTACCCCGGATGCGCACTTCTTTACCGAAGTACGTTACAAAGGGACCAAAACCGTCGCCGTGACCCCGGACTACGCCGAAATCGCCAAACTGTGCGACCTGTGGCTGGCGCCGAAACAGGGTACCGATGCCGCAATGGCGCTGGCGATGGGCCACGTCATGCTGCGTGAATTCCACCTCGACAAGCCAAGCCAGTATTTCACCGATTACGTGCGTCGCTACACCGACATGCCAATGCTGGTGATGCTCGAAGAGCGTGACGGCTATTACGCCGCAGGCCGTATGCTGCGTGCCGCGGATCTGGTGGACGCGCTGGGTCAGGAAAACAACCCGGAGTGGAAAACGGTCGCCTGCAACAGCAACGGCGAGCTGGTGGCGCCAAACGGTTCTATCGGCTTCCGCTGGGGCGAAAAAGGCAAATGGAACCTGGAGCAGCGTAACGGCACCACGGGTGAAGAGACGGAGCTGCGTCTCAGCATGCTGGGCAGCCAGGATGAGATCGCCGATGTCGGCTTCCCGTACTTTGGTGGTGAAGGTTCCGAGCACTTCAACAAGGTTGAGTTGCAAAACGTTCTGATGCACAAGCTGCCGGTGAAGCGCCTGCAACTGGCGGACGGTTCTACTGCTCTGGTCACTACCGTCTACGATCTGACCATGGCGAACTACGGCCTGGAGCGCGGCCTGAACGACGAAAACTGCGCGACCAGCTATGATGACGTGAAGGCTTATACCCCAGCCTGGGCGGAGCAGATCACCGGTGTGCCACGCGCCCAGATCACCCGTATCGCCCGCGAATTTGCGGAAAACGCCGACAAAACCCACGGTCGCTCCATGATCATCGTCGGTGCCGGTCTGAACCACTGGTATCACCTCGATATGAACTATCGCGGCCTGATCAACATGCTGATCTTCTGCGGCTGCGTCGGGCAGAGCGGCGGTGGCTGGGCGCACTACGTGGGCCAGGAAAAACTGCGTCCGCAGACCGGCTGGCAACCGCTGGCGTTTGCCCTTGACTGGCAGCGTCCGGCTCGTCACATGAACAGCACCTCCTACTTCTATAACCACTCCAGCCAGTGGCGCTACGAGACGGTTACCGCCCAGGAACTGCTGTCGCCGATGGCGGATAAATCCCGCTACAGCGGCCACCTGATTGACTTCAACGTCCGCGCTGAGCGTATGGGCTGGCTGCCGTCTGCGCCGCAGCTGGGTACGAACCCGCTGCGTATTGCGGAAGCGGCGAAGAAAGCGGGCATGTCACCGGTGGACTACACCGTTAAATCCCTCAAAGACGGCTCAATCCGCTTCGCGGCAGAACAGCCGGAGAACGGTAAAAACCATCCGCGTAACCTGTTCATCTGGCGCTCTAACCTGCTGGGTTCGTCCGGTAAAGGTCACGAGTACATGCTGAAATACCTGCTCGGTACCGAAAACGGTATTCAGGGTAAAGATCTCGGCAAGCAGGGCGGCGTGAAGCCGGAAGAAGTGGAGTGGAAAGACAACGGTCTCGACGGCAAGTTGGATCTGGTGGTGACGCTGGACTTCCGTCTGTCCAGTACCTGCCTGTACTCCGACATCGTGCTACCTACTGCCACCTGGTACGAAAAAGACGACATGAATACGTCGGATATGCATCCGTTTATTCATCCGCTGTCGGCGGCCGTTGACCCGGCGTGGGAATCAAAAAGCGACTGGGAAATTTACAAAGACATCGCGAAGAAATTCTCTGAAGTCTGTGTAGGGCACCTGGGCAAAGAGACCGACGTGGTGACGCTGCCAATCCAGCATGACTCCGCTGCCGAACTGGCGCAGCCGCTGGACGTGAAGGACTGGAAAAAAGGCGAGTGCGACCTGATCCCGGGCGTAACCGCGCCGCACATTATTCCGGTTGAACGTGATTACCCGGCAACCTACGAGCGCTTTACCTCTATCGGCCCGCTGATGGAGAAGATCGGTAACGGCGGTAAAGGCATCGCCTGGAACACCCAGAGCGAAATGGACCTGCTGCGCAAGCTCAATTACACCAAAGCAGACGGCCCGGCGAAAGGCCAGCCGATGCTGAACACGGCAATTGATGCGGCAGAGATGATCCTGACCCTGGCCCCGGAAACCAACGGCCACGTGGCGGTGAAAGCCTGGGCGGCCCTGAGCGAGTTTACCGGTCGTGATCACACGCACCTGGCGAAGAATAAAGAGGAAGAGAAAATCCGCTTCCGCGATATTCAGGCCCAGCCGCGCAAGATTATCTCCAGCCCGACCTGGTCTGGCCTCGAAGATGAACATGTGTCCTATAACGCCGGATACACCAACGTTCACGAGCTGATCCCATGGCGCACGCTTTCTGGCCGTCAGTCTCTGTATCAGGATCACCAGTGGATGCGTGACTTCGGTGAAAGCCTGCTGGTTTACCGTCCGCCAATCGACACCCGCTCCGTGAAAGCGGTGATGGGCGCGAAATCGAACGGTAACCCTGAGAAGGCGTTGAACTTCCTGACGCCGCACCAGAAGTGGGGTATCCACTCCACCTACAGCGACAACCTGCTGATGCTGACCCTGTCGCGCGGGGGGCCAATCGTCTGGATGAGCGAAGCGGACGCCAAAGATCTGGGTATCGAAGATAACGACTGGATCGAAGTGTTCAACAGCAACGGCGCCCTGACGGCACGTGCGGTGGTGAGCCAGCGTGTACCGGCCGGGATGACCATGATGTACCACGCGCAGGAACGTATCGTTAACCTGCCGGGGTCTGAGATCACCGAGCAGCGCGGCGGTATTCACAACTCCGTGACCCGTATTACGCCGAAGCCGACCCACATGATCGGTGGTTATGCCCAGCTGGCCTACGGCTTTAACTACTACGGCACCGTAGGATCGAACCGCGATGAGTTCGTGGTGGTACGTAAGATGAAGAATATTAACTGGTTAGATGGCGAAGGTAATGACCAGGTACAGGAGAGCGTAAAATGAAAATTCGTTCACAAGTCGGCATGGTGCTGAATCTGGATAAATGCATCGGCTGTCATACCTGCTCAGTCACCTGTAAAAACGTCTGGACCAGCCGTGAAGGTATGGAGTACGCCTGGTTCAACAACGTGGAAAGTAAGCCGGGCACCGGCTTCCCGACCGACTGGGAAAACCAGGAGAAGTGGAAGGGCGGCTGGATCCGTAAAATCAACGGCAAACTGCAACCGCGCATGGGTAACCGTGCCATGTTGCTGGGAAAAATCTTCGCTAACCCGCATCTGCCGGGCATTGATGATTACTACGAGCCGTTTGATTACGACTACCAGAACCTGCACAACGCGCCGGAAAGCAAACACCAGCCGATCGCCCGTCCTCGCTCGCTGATCACCGGCCAGCGCATGGACAAAATTACCAGCGGTCCAAACTGGGAAGAGATTCTGGGCGGCGAGTTCGAAAAACGCGCCAAAGACCAGAACTTCGAGAACATGCAGAAGGCGATGTACGGCCAGTTCGAAAACACCTTCATGATGTACCTGCCGCGCCTGTGCGAACACTGCCTTAACCCGGCGTGCGTGGCGACCTGCCCAAGCGGCGCCATCTACAAGCGTGAAGAAGATGGCATTGTGCTGATCGACCAGGACAAGTGCCGCGGCTGGCGTATGTGCATCACCGGCTGCCCGTACAAAAAAATCTACTTCAACTGGAAGAGCGGTAAGTCTGAGAAGTGCATCTTCTGCTACCCGCGTATCGAAGCCGGTATGCCGACAGTCTGCTCAGAAAGCTGCGTAGGTCGTATCCGCTACCTCGGCGTGCTGCTGTACGACGCGGACGCGATTGAAAATGCCGCAAGCACCGAGAACGAGAAAGATCTGTATCAGCGTCAGCTGGACGTCTTCCTCGATCCAAACGATCCGAAGGTTATTGAGCAGGCGCTGAAAGACGGTATTCCGCAGAGCGTGATTGACGCCGCACAGCAGTCCCCGGTGTACAAAATGGCGATGGACTGGAAGCTGGCCCTGCCGCTGCACCCGGAATACCGCACGCTGCCGATGGTCTGGTACGTGCCGCCGCTGTCTCCGATTCAGTCTGCGGCGGACGCGGGTGAACTGGGCAGCAACGGCATTCTGCCGGACGTGGAAAGCCTGCGTATCCCGGTTCAGTATCTGGCCAACCTGCTCACCGCAGGGGATACCCAGCCGGTACTGCTGGCGCTGAAACGTATGCTGGCGATGCGTCACTTCAAACGTGCGGAAACCGTTGACGGCGTTAACGATACCCGCGCGCTGGAGGAGGTCGGCCTGACCGAGGCGCAGGCGCAGGAGATGTACCGCTATCTGGCAATCGCTAACTACGAAGATCGTTTCGTGGTGCCGAGCAGCCACCGTGAACTGGCTCGCGAGGCCTTCCCGGAGAAAAGTGGGTGTGGCTTTACCTTTGGCGACGGTTGCCACGGGTCAGACAGCAAATTCAACCTGTTCAACAGCCGCCGCATTGACGCGATGGATGTGACCAGCAAAACGGAGCCGCACCAATGATTGAACTCGTCATTGTTTCGCGTCTGCTCGAGTACCCTGATGCTGCGCTTGTGCAGCATCAACAGGAACTCTTTGATGCACTCGCGTCATCTGAAAACCTGGATAAAGAGGATGCCCAGAAGCTGGGCGTTTTCCTCCGCGATCTGCTGGCACGCGATCTTCTTGATGCGCAGGCGGACTACAGCCAGCTGTTTGACCGGGGCCGTGCCACGTCTCTGCTGCTGTTCGAACACGTTCACGGTGAATCCCGCGACCGTGGTCAGGCGATGGTGGATCTGATGGCCCAGTACGAGCAGCACGGTTTGCAACTCGACAGCCGCGAGCTGCCGGATCACCTGCCGCTGTATCTGGAATATCTGGCACAGTTGCCGAAAGAGGAAGCGCTGGGCGGGTTGCAGGACATTGCTCCCATTCTGGCGTTGCTCGGCGCGCGTCTCCAGCAACGTGAGAGCAGCTATGCAGTCCTGTTCGATCTGCTGGTGAAACTGGCTAACGCCTCGGTTGACAGTCAAAAAGTGGCGGAAAAAATTGCGGATGAAGCCCGTGACGATACCCCACAAGCACTGGATGCCGTCTGGGAAGAAGAGCAGGTGAAATTCTTTGCTGACCAGAGCTGTGGCGAATCTGAAATCTCCGCGCATCAGCGTCGTTTTGCCGGAGCGGTGGCTCCGCAATATTTGAATATCTCTAACGGAGGACAGCACTAATGCACTTCCTGAATATGTTCTTCTTTGACATTTACCCGTATATCGCGGGCACCGTGTTCCTGGTGGGAAGCTGGCTGCGTTATGACTATGGCCAGTACACCTGGCGTGCTGCCTCCAGCCAGATGCTGGATCGTAAAGGGATGAACCTGGCGTCAAACCTGTTCCACATCGGGATTTTGGGAATTTTCGCCGGCCACTTCCTGGGGATGCTGACCCCGCACTGGATGTACGAAGCGTGGCTGCCGATTGACGTGAAGCAGAAGATGGCGATGATTGCCGGCGGCGCCTGTGGCGTGATGACCCTGGTGGGTGGTCTGCTGCTGCTGAAACGACGTCTGTTCAGCCCACGCGTGCGGGCTACCACGACCGGAGCGGACATCCTGATCCTCTCCCTGCTGATGGTGCAGTGTGCGCTTGGTCTGCTGACCATTCCATTCTCTGCGCAGCATATGGACGGCAGCGAGATGATGAAGCTGGTTGGATGGGCGCAGTCTGTCGTGACCTTCCGCGGGGGCGCTTCTGAGCATCTGGACGGCGTGGCGTTTATCTTCCGCGTTCACCTGGTGCTGGGTATGACCCTGTTTGTGCTGTTCCCGTTCTCTCGCCTGGTGCACATCTGGAGTGCGCCGGTGGAGTACCTGACGCGTAAATATCAGGTTGTGCGTGCTCGTCGCTGATTCGCTGTATTAATACAACCCCGCATTTGCGGGGTTTTTTTTGTCCCCGATCCAGGGGGGCGTGCGGATGCCGGGTGGCGGCTGCGCCTTACCCGGCCTACAGACCCTATTCGTAGCCCCGGTAAGCGAAGCGCCACCGGGGAAAACAGGCAGGGAAGGATTACTCCCGGCATCGAGAAATATGGAGCATTGTGCTTGAGTGAGTGCTTAAGAATCTGGAAGTGATGGTGGTGGGGGAAGGAT
>NZ_JADDTS010000013.1:0-6581 GCF_015159675.1 Enterobacter cloacae complex sp. S2 | reverse complement strand
GCCGCTCGGGAACCCCACCACGGGGTAATACTTTTAACTGGCCTGCTTCCTGTTGGAAGCGGGGCGCATCATATCAAATGAGACGCCCCTGTAAAGCATTCCTTTAGGAAAATGAAGCTGTTTGCCTGCTTTTTATCCGTAAAGGCGTAAAGCTAATCAATTCATTTTCCGAGGGATTAAAGAATAATCGTTCTGTTGCCGTACACAAAGACGCGCTGAGCAAGTACCTGATACAGCGCACGGCTCAGTACGTTCTTCTCAACGTCACGGCCAGCACGCATCATATCTTCTGCCGTATAGGTGTGATCCACGTGGATCACGTCCTGCATGATGATTGGACCTTCGTCCAGATTGTCATTCACGTAGTGCGCGGTTGCGCCAATGATCTTCACCCCACGCTCGTATGCCTGGTGATAAGGACGCGCGCCAATAAAGGCTGGCAAGAAGGAGTGGTGGATGTTGATAATTTTGTTCGGGAAGCGTGCCACAAAGGATGGCGTCAGCACGCGCATATATTTCGCCAGCACCACGTAGTCCGGGTTATGCGCTTCAATCGCAGCTGCCATCAGGTTGTCGTGCTCTTCACGGGTATGGCCTTCGTGACTGACCAGTTCAAACGGAATGTCGAAACGTTCTACCAGCGTACGCAGCGTTTCGTGGTTGCCAATGACGGCGGCAATTTCTACGTCCAGGCCACCGTAGTTGGCTTTCATCAGCAGATCGCCCAGGCAGTGCGCCTCTTTGGTGACCAGAATGACAATGCGGCGACGGCCCGCCGGGTTCAGCTCGCGCACCGAGCCTTCCGGCAGGGCGCTGTCCAGATCGGCAAGCAGGGTTGTGTCGTTGAAAATGCCTTCCAGTTCGGTACGCATAAAGAAGCGACCGGTACGGTGGTCAACGAACTCGTTGTTCTGCACGATATTCAGTTCATGCTTGTAGCAAATGTTGGTAATTCGTGCGATCAGCCCTTTTTGATCGGGACAGATAGTGCGCAGAACTTTACGTTGTAATGATTGCATCGCCGGGAAATCCTGTTTATGTATTTGCGAAGTCTGAGTTGTCAGGCATTACTGCCGCAACACTTTTTAAATTTTTTTCCTGAACCACAGGGGCAGGGATCGTTACGACCGAATTGCGGACGTGTGCCGTCAATATAATACCATTGCCCGCTGTCCTTTAAGAACCGTGAGCGCTCAATGATGGCGCCGGGTTTGTTTTGTTCGCTAAAGCGGGCGACAAAACTGACATAGCCCTCGTTGGCATCGCGGCCGGGAGCGGCTTCAAAGACGGTGAGGCCCAGCCAGACGGTGTTGGCAAATCCGGCTTCAATCTCTTGGCGAAAATCGGCAGCATGGCAGGACGGATGCCAGGTTTTAATCAGGTAGTCTGCGTTTTTGATCACAAAAGCAGTATACCGCGAGCGCATAAGGTGTGACGGCTCTGGTGCAACCTGCTCGCCAGAAAGATATCGCTGGCAACATAGGCTATACTCCAGAGCGCTACCACAGGGGCAGAGTTGAGACACGATTCTCTTCCTGGAACAAAAAATAAGGCGTTAAACGCTTAAGGTAGCAATATGTTAACTGAGCAGGTGCGTTGACGCTATGTCGGGAATCCAGGGGAAGTAAAACAGGGCTAATGAGAAAGGTAAAAATTGGACTGGCGTTGGGCTCAGGTGCAGCCCGGGGTTGGTCACATATTGGCGTTATCAATACCTTAAACCAGATGGGGATTGACGTTGATATTGTCGCAGGATGTTCTATCGGGTCGCTGGTCGGATCCGCGTACGCCTGCGGTAAGCTCCCGGAGCTTGAAAGCTGGGTGCGCTCCTTCAGATACTGGGATGTGCTGCGCCTGATGGATCTCTCCTGGCAGCGTGGCGGCCTGCTGCGCGGCGAACGCGTGTTCAATCAGTTTCGTAAGATAATGCCCCTCGCTGACTTCAGCCACTGCCAAATGCCTTTCGGTGCCGTTGCAACCAACCTCAGTACGGGCAGGGAGTTATGGCTCACTGAAGGGGATATTCATCTCGCCGTTCGCGCATCCTGTAGCATGCCGGGGTTAATGGCGCCTGTGCCTCACAACGGCTACTGGCTCGTTGATGGGGGCGTAGTGAATCCTGTACCCATCTCTCTGACCCGCGCCATGGGGGCGGATATCGTTATTGCCGTGGATTTACAGCACGACGCACACCTTATGCAGCAAGATTTGATGCCGGTTAATCTTCAGAGCGATGACGCGGAAGAAGAGAAACTTGCCTGGCATGCGCGATTACGCGGCAGAATAGGGCGCCTGACCGCCCGTCGCGCGGTGACCGCGCCGAACGCCATTGAAATCATGACGACCTCTATTCAAATCCTTGAGAATCGCCTGAAGCGAAACCGTATGGCTGGCGATCCTCCGGATATTCTTATTCAACCCTATTGTCCACAAATCTCTACCCTTGATTTCCACCGGGCTGAGGCCGCCATAGCAGCGGGCTCGTTAGCCGTCGAAAAGAAAATAGATGAACTGTTGCCTTTTGTGCGTACAGCACGTTGAGCACTTTTTTGATTACTTCAGCAAAATCTGAAAGGCGATAGTACCAATAGCATGCCACTATTGAGTAACTGTCAGCCAGGGGAGGAACCATGACACAGCCATTGGCCGGAAAACATATTTTGATAGTTGAAGACGAGCCCGTTTTCCGATCGCTACTGGATTCGTGGTTATCCTCACTGGGTGCAACCACGTCCCTTGCCGAAGATGGCGTCGAGGCACTGGAAAAAATGGCCAGCATGGCGCCTGATCTGATGATCTGCGACCTTGAGATGCCGCGCATGGACGGATTAATGCTGGTGGAAAACCTGCGTAATGAAGGTTATCAGACACCGATACTGGTGATCTCGGCCACCGAAAATATGGCGGATATTGCTAAGGCGTTGCGTTTAGGTGTGCAGGATATTCTGCTCAAACCGGTTAAAGATTTGAACCGTCTGCGTGAAACGGTGTTGGCCTGCCTGTATCCCAATATGTTTAATTCCCGGGTGGAAGAAGAAGAACGTCTTTTCCAGGACTGGGATGCTTTAGTCAGTAATCCGCTCGCGGCCGCGAAGCTGCTTCAGGAACTTCAGCCGCCGGTTCAGCAAAATATCTCTCATTGCAGAGTAAATTATCGCCAGCTGGTAGCGGCTGACCAGCCTGGGCTGGTGCTGGATATTGCGCCGTTATCAGATTCTGACCTCGCTTTTTATTGCCTGGATGTTACCCGGGCGGGAGATAACGGCGTTCTGGCGGCCTTATTACTCCGTGCGCTGTTTAATGGATTGCTACAGGAACAATTATCCCATCAGGGGCAACGACTTCCTGAGTTAGGCAGTTTACTAAAACAGGTCAACCAACTTTTTCGCCAGGCCAATTTGCCGGGGCAGTTCCCGCTTCTGGTTGGCTATTATCACAGCGGGTTGAATAACCTTATTCTGGTCTCTGCGGGTTTAAATGCCACACTGAATACTGGCGAACACCATATTCAGGTGAGTAACGGCGTGCCGTTGGGTACGCTGGGAAATACTTACCTTAATCAAATTAGCCATCGCTGCACCTCCTGGCAGTGCCAAATTTGGGGTGCCGGAGGGCGGTTACGCTTAATGTTGTCCACGGAGTAAGCAGTCAGATTTTATTTTTCAGATTGCTTTACCTGTGTTTTTGCTGGCAGTGCTACTATCGCTGCAAGTTTCATGCGTATTTGTCTTAATTGATCGGCAACGCGTTCTTTTCAGACCCGTATTAGTGGCTGAGACTGTATACTCAACGCGTTATTCAATGCATAAAAGTTCAAAACTTGAACAGTTCAGGAGAATTTCAATGGCTGCCCTTAATTCGAAAGTCAGAAAGGCCGTTATCCCGGTGGCGGGATTGGGTACCAGGATGTTGCCAGCGACGAAGGCAATCCCAAAAGAGATGCTGCCTCTGGTTGATAAGCCATTAATCCAGTATGTCGTGAATGAATGTATTGCAGCAGGTATCACCGAAATTGTGCTGGTGACGCATTCATCTAAAAACTCTATCGAAAACCATTTCGATACCAGTTTCGAACTCGAAGCAATGCTGGAAAAACGCGTTAAGCGCCAGCTGCTGGAGGAAGTGCAGTCTATTTGCCCTCCACATGTTACCATTATGCAGGTTCGTCAGGGCCTGGCGAAAGGCCTGGGGCACGCAGTATTGTGTGCACACCCTGTAGTGGGTGATGAGCCGGTCGCGGTTATTCTGCCTGACGTGATTCTTGATGAGTACGAGTCCGATCTTTCCCAGGAAAACCTGGCGGAAATGATTAAACGCTTCGACGAAACCGGCAGCAGCCAGATTATGGTTGAGCCAGTCGACGACGTGACCGCTTACGGCGTGGTTGACTGCAAAGGCGTTGACCTGCAACCTGGCGAAAGCGTACCGATGGTTGGCGTTGTTGAAAAACCTAAAGCGGACGTCGCGCCGTCTAATCTTGCTGTCGTTGGTCGTTACGTCCTGAGTGCTGAAATTTGGGCTCTGCTGGCGAAAACGCCTCCGGGTGCGGGCGATGAAATCCAGCTGACGGATGCTATCGATATGCTGATCGAGAAAGAGACAGTGGAAGCCTACCATATGAAAGGTAAGAGCCATGACTGCGGGAATAAGCTCGGTTATATGCAGGCATTCGTCGAATATGGTATTCGCCATAACAGCCTGGGTGAAGAATTTAAAGCCTGGCTCAAAGGTAGCGTGGGTATTAAGTAATAAACTCACAGCCCAGTGAACAAGACCGGTGGAGCGATGCCCACCGGTTTTTTTATGCCTGTCGCTCCGTAATTGGCGGGGGATTGTCAAGGACGTTAAATAGGGAGCCTTACAATATGACAGAATGTAAGGAGATGTTCGGGCGAATATTACAGGCATAAAAAATCCCGCATTAAGCGGGATTTTTCAGAATCTTTCCAGATTAATCCTTGATCAGGAAGTCATCCAGTTGTTTACCTTGTTCGTCCATTGCTTTCTTGATTACAGCAGGAGTACGGCCCTGGCCGGTCCAGGTTTTCTCTTCGCCGTTCTCATCGATGTAGCTATATTTAGCAGGACGTGCCGCGCGTTTTGCTTTGGTACCGGTTTTAGCCGCAGCCATGCTGTTCAGCAATTCGTTTGGATCGATACCATCGGCAATCAGCATTTCACGATACTGTTGCAGTTTACGTGTACGTTCTTCGATTTCAGCCGCAGCAGCGCTTTCTTCTTCACGACGTTCGTTAACTACAACTTCTAATTTTTCGAGCATTTCTTCAAGCGTCTCAAGGGTACATTCTCTTGCCTGCGCACGAAGAGTACGGATGTTGTTCAGAATTTTAAGTGCTTCGCTCATTGTAGTAATCTCAAACTTATAATGGGGGTGGGTTTGTTGTCCTAATAATAGAGCCTTAATTTCACTTGTGCAATAGGTGGGAATGTAAGGAATTCAAAAAATACAAAATAAACGACGCTATTATTAATTACGCTAACTTAAATTTCATTGTTTGTTGGGTCTGTGAGATATCGTTTCAAACGGCAAAAGCGCGTCATTTGCGTGTATGTTTTGTGACTTTTACCTCAGGAATTATAGTTGCGGTTGATAAATATCAGCCTTTTGTATTACCCCGAGTAAGCGCAGCGAAGACAAGAATAGTTAATAAATAGTGAATTTTAATGAACGAAGAAGACACTATAAAAAGAAGTGTTATCTCTGGTTGCGGACTCACCTTATTGTCAGTGTTTAATGCCTTTACTGCCTGTTTTAACGCATTATTTTGCGCTATTCGCGAAGGATTTACTGATGCATGGCAGGCTGGAGAGCGCAGCCCGCCGCTGATGACAGTACAAAATATGGTACAATGATCCATCGGGAATATTACACATTGATTAGGGTTCTTCGGCCAATGGCACAACTTTATTTCTACTATTCGGCAATGAATGCAGGGAAATCGACGGCGTTACTGCAATCCTCATACAATTATCAGGAGCGGGGGATGCGTACCGTTGTTTATACCGCCGAAATCGACGATCGCTTTGGGGCAGGGAAGGTGAGCTCAAGAATAGGGCTCTCGTCGCCTGCAAGGCTGTTTAACCCTGAAACGGACCTGCTGGAGGACATTCGTGCCGAGCATGCCTCTAAGCCTGTCCATTGCGTGCTGGTAGATGAAAGCCAGTTCCTGACCCGAGAGCAGGTCCATGCGCTTTCAGAGGTCGTTGATGAGCTGGATATTCCCGTTCTTTGCTATGGATTACGTACCGATTTTCGTGGGGAGTTATTTGCCGGCAGTCAGTATCTGCTTGCCTGGTCGGATAAGCTGGTTGAGCTGAAAACAATCTGCTTTTGTGGCCGCAAGGCAAGTATGGTTCTTCGCCTGGACCAGTCGGGTAAACCCTATGCTGATGGCGAGCAGGTGGTGATAGGAGGCAATGAACGTTATGTCTCGGTCTGCCGCAAGCATTATAAAGAGGCGCTGGCTGTAGGCTCGCTGACGGCGTTACAGGGCGACAATCGAAAATAATAAGAATGTTTTACGGATCCTCAGATATAAAAAAACCCGCCAGCGGCGGGT